>JAAZGM010000229.1 GCA_012511245.1 Methanomicrobiales archaeon
AAATGGAATCGACAGGGGATCACGACTGGATCAGGACATGCACCCTCCCTGACCATACCGAGCTTCAGGAGAGGACGCTCAAGACCGAGCAGGACATCATCATCGGTGAGCGGTGCCGGATCGATTATGGTCTCTCCGGTAACGATGTCGTGGTCTGTGAATTTGGCAAGATCAACGGTAACATCATCGCTGCCGGCGACGCCCGGATAGACAACTGGTGCGAGATCACCGGGGACGTCGTCGTCGAAGAAGATGCCTACCTCGGCGAAGGGGTCAAGATCCAGGGAAAACTGGTCGTCAGGGGCGACCTCGATATCGGGGATAACGTCCAGATCGAACGGGGGTTCGAGGCAAAAGGCTGGATATCCATACGAAACCCGATGCCGGTCATCATATACATCATGATGTACCTGGTCGCCATACTCGGGATCGAGAAAGAGGAGGAACTCAACTCGATTCTCGAAAATCTCCTCGGCGACGACGACGCCTCGCCCGGGACACCGCTGATGATCCCGGGCGGCGCCGTCCTCAACATGCAGATGTTCTCCGTCCCGGAGAAGATGACCGTCGGGACAGGGTGCCGGTTGCATGGGAACATCCGTGCCGGGTCGATCGCCGTCCGGGAGGATACGACGATATTCGGGAGCCTCCATTCCCGCGAAAGTGCGGCCGTCGCGAGGGGGTCGGTCGTCCATGGCGATATCCAGAGCGATGGTGATGTGGTGATCGAGCAGGAGGCGCATGTCCTCGGGAACGTCTCCTGCAGGAGCCTCACCCTGCATGAGGATGCACGCGTGGACGGGATCATCCGGGCGCCGGGCGGTCTGAAGATTGAGAGGCGAGTGACATGAAAGTTGCAGATATCCTTGAAGTTGAGAGATGCCGGCTGGTCGAGCCGTCGTTTGCAGAACTGGCAGTAGATGCATGCACCGCCCTGCTGTTTCAGGTTGTACCGGATGAGGCACGCCTCCTGGTCGATGAGGAGGAGGAGCCGATAGCCCTTGCCCTCCATGACGAGGAAGGGTGGCATGCCGCCTCCTTCCTCTTCCGGGAACCGACGCTCACCGCCATCGAGTGCTTCGAGGCGGTCGGCGGCGAGATCTATCAGGAGGATCGGGAGGCATGGCTCTCGGCGGTTCGCGAGTATTACAGTATGGAACTTCTGGATACGACCTTCCCGGCTCTCGAAGACCTTCGCCCCGACCGGGAAGAGATGATCCGCGACCTCCTCAACGAGGTCTGGGGCGACCGTACGGGAACTCCCTGCGTTGACTGCTGTTGCGGATCAGGTGTCGGCACCGCGGCTCTCCGGGCGGGAGGGGTGCGAGCGCTCGCCTACGACAACGACCCGGGCCTCCTCGCACTCGGCCTCTCGAAAGGGCGCCTCATACCCTCCGATACCATGTGCATCGATGCACGAAGAGCGTCCCATTACATCACCCCGCTGCCCCTCGGGGCGGCTTTCATGGCGGGGGAGATCTACTCCTACAACACATCCCTCTGGCGATCAATCATCGCCGACCTCCTCGCCCTCACCGATGAAGCGCTGATAACTGTCGGTAAAGAGGAAGAAGCAGCCAGGGTGGAGGGGTGGTGTGCTAAGAGCGGCAGGGAGACCGAAGTCTTCGAGAACCGGCGCGACCCGCTCTACGATCGGTGGTGCTGCGTCGCGCGGCGGGGATGACTTCAGCCTGCAAAACCCTGTATGCCGCACAGTACCACCAACTCTTTTCCCTCCAACCAGAGAATAACCCACCAGTGATCCGGTTCATGAGACTGAACCCAACTCGAGCGTAATCTGTATGAATACCGCCAAACGCATCTATAACGTCTTATTCATCTCCGTCTTTGCCACCATGCTCGGGCTCGGCATCGTCAGCCCGCTGCTGCCCATATACGCAGAAAACCTGGGCGCGACCGGCATCTGGCTTGGCATCATCTTCTCAGCCTTCGCCCTCTCCCGGTCGATCTTCATGCCCATCATCGGCCGCATATCAGATCGTCGGGGGCGGAAGTGGATCATCCTCACCTGCATGCTCTCGTACGCCGTCCTGTCGCTTACTTACATCATCGCGGACAGCGTCTATTCGCTCACGGCAATCCGCCTCATGCATGGCCTTGCATCGGCCATGGTCGTCCCGATAGCCATGGCCTATATCGCCGACCTCTCGGAGAAAGGAAAAGAGGGGAGCCATATGGGAAACTTCTCCATATCAATGTTCCTTGGCATGGGGATGGGGCCGCTGCTCGGGGGATTCCTGAACGATATGTTCGGGATAAACTCAGTCTTCTACGTCATGGCCGTTCTCTCGGCGTTCGCAACGCTCCTCGTCGCCATATCACTCCCGGAGGCCAGACGCAGTACGTTCACGGTCCCGGAAGGAGCCTCCATCCCACTACGGAAGATCATCACACTCCCGGTGATGCGGGGGGTCATGGTCTTCTCGTTCATAAGCGCCCTCGGGCGCGGAGGCATGATGGTCTTCATCCCGGTCTTTGGGCCGCTCATCTCGATCACTCCCTTTGAGGTGGGCGTCGTCCTCTCTGCAAACACTTTCCTCATGGCACTTCTCCAGGTGCCGGTGGGAAGGATCACCGATACCGGGAACAAAGTTGCCATGATCGTCATAGGTTCAGCAATAATGGCGCTGTCTATCGCCGCCATCCCGTTCTCCGGATCGTTCCTGCCCCTGCTCATGATCACATCCTTCGTCGGCATCGGAGGAGCGATCCAGCAACCGGCCATCATGGCCCTGACGGTCGATGCCGGACGGACCATCGGGATGGGGACCTCAATGGGGGCTTACAACACGATCTTCGGAGTCGGCATGATCATAGCGCCACTGATGGGAGGCGTCTTCATGGATTATATCGGTGTCGCCGCCGTCTTCTATGTGGGCGGCGCGATAAGCCTCATCGGAACCGTAATCTTCGCGGTGATGATGCAACGAAGCGCCCACGGAACCGGGGGAGATGATCGTTCTGGATCCGGATAACCCCGGATTTCGATATATAGAATACTGACATACGTCTTCTACTACCCTATTACACATCCCGGCCAATACAGAAAACGGATTTTCCACAGTAAATCCCTATCCCATATACGAAACATTTATATGTGAAATTCCCCTCCATGAGGGTACAAAGACACATGGACAGGATGCACACCAGAACCGGCACAGATAGGGATCTGCCCAAAATATGCAAACCCGGTTAGAACAGCATGACCTCCAGCACCGATGAAATCTGGCCTCAGGATCACTCCCCTTCAGGCAACCGTATGCCTCGATCCCGCAGGCGGTTATTTCTCGCAGTTATCCTTCTGGCCAGTTTATTCAGTGTAATTCTGATCATATTCAAGACAGATCTGGCTATTTCAACGAGAGATCAGATCGTATTCGTCAGCCAACCTCTTGGCCTCATCCTCACCGGCATCATCTTCGGGCTGTTCGGCGTCTGGCTCAAGGAACAGGAGGTGACCGCCCGCATCGCCGGCATGAGTGCAAGCATCGATGGTCTCAAAACGATGAATAAGGCTCCTCACTGCCTCCCCACGATCGGGAGCGACCCGCTCACACGGTTTGTCGATGAGGTCAAGCTTGTGCTCGGCGAACTGGAGAGATCCCGGCAGGAACTCCAGGAGAGCAGGGACCGGTACCGCCTCCTCTTTGAGAGCGGAAACGATTTTCTACTGGTGTGCGCCGTCGGGCAGGAGGGGACACCTTACCGGATACTGGACGCAAACGCGCTCGCCTGCTGCTGTCTTGGGTATACCCGGGATGAACTCTCCACCCTTGCTCCCGGATCCGTCATCTTCATCCGGAGTGATTTCAGGAAGGGGGACCGTCACCTGTATTCTGCCGATCTGATCCCCCGGGAAGGCAAACGGATCCCCGTCGAGGCGAGCATCCACCGTATCACCCTCGGCAGTACGCCGGCCATCCTCATCATCGCTCGTGACGTGACGGAAAGGCGTCAGATCGAGAAAGAACTGATGAACTATCGCTACCATCTTGAGGAACTGGTGACGCAGCGGACGGAAGAACTCCGGGCGGCAAATGAGAGCCTCCGGTGTGAGATGAGAGAGCGGGAGAGATCTGAACGGGAGAGGATGGAGGCCTACCGGCAGATCGAGAAGAACATCGAGCAGTTCGCGGTCCTGACCGACCATATCCGAAACCCCCTCCAGGTCGTCCAGGGGATGGCTGACCTCATCGACGATCCGTATGCAGAGAGGATCCAGGAGCAGGTCAGCCGGATCAAGGCAATCCTCAAACAGCTCGATGAAGGCTGGGTAGGGTCGGTGAAGGTGCGGGAGTACCTGGAGAGATACCGATAAGAGAGAGGAGGCTCCAGGCCGTGCCCGGCCTCACGGTGCCGTCTCTTCGGCACACTCGAGTTCCGCGACGATCTCGGCCGCGTCGTCCATCCGCCGGACGAGTTCCTTGATCTCCATCAACCGTTCGGCACCGATGAAGTGCTCGGCCATCACCCTGGCCATATCGGTGAGCTCGATGCGTCCTCCTCGCCGCCGGACCAGCCCGTAGTCAAGGAGCGTGGGGAGGGCGGGCTCCAGCGTCCCGACCATCGCGTTGTTCATCCTGATGATCTGCTGTTCGTCGCCACCCGAGATGACAGCGTTCGCGACGAACTCTTCCGTGCTCTGCTCCATGTCGTACTCGGGCGCGACCTCCTCCATCTCGCCCCGGAGGAGGCAGACGGCGACCTCTTCTTCGGTTTTTCCGGAGGTGCGGGAGTAGGATCCGCCGGGTTCCGCCATGACGACCACCCGGCCGAGATCATGGAAGTCCGGTCGGCCGGCTCTCCCCATCATCTGGTGGAACTCCTGGACGGTGAGCCACTGGATACCCATCGCAAGGGCATCGAATATCACCTGTGATGCCGGGAAGTCGACCCCGGCGGCGAGCGCTGCCGTGGTCACGACGGCAGAGATCTCCCCGTTTGCGAACCGCCTCTCGACGTCACGGCGTTCCTGAGCGGTCAGCCCCGCGTGGTAGGGAGCAGCACCTCTTCCAAGGGCGTCGGCGATGACGTGGCAGCGGGCGCGGGAGTTCGTGAAGACGATCGTCTGGCCGCGATAGCCCTTCGACGACCGTACCTTGAACTCCTCGGCAACCATCTGCTTGATGAACCCGATCTTCTTTGCTCGTTCTATGAAGATGAGGTGGCGCTCGAGCGGGACCGGCCGATCCGCGTAGCGGACAAGGTTTGCCTGGAGTTTCTCCGCAAGCAGCCCCGGCGCCCCAATCGTGGCCGAGAGGTAGAGGAACTGCGCCTCGGGAGCGACATGTTTGAGGCGGGCGATCAGGCCGTCGAGACGATGGCCGCGCTCGGGATCCTCAAGCATCTGAACCTCGTCGATGATGACGGTCCCGATGTCTTTTAAGGATCGTCCCGTCCGAAGGGCATGATCGATCCCCTCATAGGTTCCGACTACCACAGGTGCGTTGACGTCACGGTCCCCGGCCGGCCGGGTCTCAGGAAGGTTGAGGCGGCTCACCCCGGTCTGGAGGGTGACCCGGACCAGGTGGCCGTAACGGTCGCGGAACCTCTGGTACTTCTGGTTCGCAAGCGCGACCAGCGGGACCAGGAAGAGCATCCTCCCCCTGCCTTCAAGAAAGTTCTTCATCCCGGCCATCTCTCCGATGAACGTCTTGCCGCTCGCAGTGGCCGAGACGACCAGAAGGTGCTGTCCTTCAAGGAGGCCGTTCTGGACGGCGAGCTGCTGGGCGGGCATCAGGTGCTCGACACCGGCAGCCTTTGCAAACGCGGGAGGAAGCGGGAGTTCAGTGATGTGAGCGGTCTTTTCAGCTTCATGCGCCTCAAGACGGTCAAAGAGTGTCCGTTTCCGGTCGGGATGTTCCGGCCCCACCGATGCCAGAACCCGGTCGAGATCCCTGACCTGGGCGAGGAGTTTCTCCAGGTGGACAAGCACTGAGCCGCCGAACCGTCCCAGGTAACCGAGCTCCCGGCGCATCTCGCGCTTTGCACAGTCCATACAGATCCACTCGCCGCCGTACCGGACAGCGGTTGCCTTCTCGACGGGGACGAATCGGTCCTCGAGCTGGCAGAACCGGCAGATGTTGATTCTTGAAGACGATATCTGGAGATCGGCAAGAAACGACTCGAACTCGGGGTTTCTTCTCGCAAGGAGAACTGAAGAGCGGCGGAGCAGCGTGATAAGATCCCGTGTCGGGGTGGGCTTGAGCTGTTTGCCGCGCCGGCGCATCTTGAAGTTCTTTGGCCGCTGCCCCTTCGGGGTCACGGTCAGGTCGACGAAACCTGAACCTTCGACGCGGCCGCCCTCGACGAACAACAGTTTATACGTGCCCTTCTGGGGCTGAACGATGATCTTCATGACGGGATCAGGTCGTGGATCGTGTAGGTGAGGCCTGACGTCTCCAGACGTTTGAGGAAATCAGTAAACTCCTCATCGACGATAAAAATTGCACACTCCCGGCCGTGAAACGCCGCCTCGACAACACCTTCCCTTGACCCGAAGAACATATCCGGCTCGATTCCCGCCTTCATGAGGGCTACGTAGGATTCGAGGCCGACGGCTCCTACCATCTCAACGCCCTGGATGGCCTCGCGGAGGAGATCCATGCTGACCTGCCTTGAGCCGCCGCGCTCAACCCGCGGCACTTTGCAGACGTGAATGAGCCCTTCCTCATGCTGAATGATGCCGTTCAACTGGGCGACGCCGAGATCTTCTCCCGGCACCGCATCCATGGTCGCAAGACCGGTGGCGCTCTGCTCCTCCTTTGTCGCATAGAGCCAGCCGTCCTGCATGAGAACTCCGACCGTATCTCCTTTCTGGATCTCATCCCGGGCGATGGCCGTCCAGACCGCCACCTGCTGGATGATCTCCCGGGTGATGTGGCGGGCATATGCTTCAAGCGCCTCGGCGTGATGCAGGACCCACTCGATCCCGTTCTTCGTCACCTCATAGCGGCCCCGGCCATGGGCGGTGACAAATCCTTCATCCACCAGATCGCGGATGTACTCGGAGACCGCCTGTGGCGTCACACCGAGTTTCGTGGCGATCTCCTGCTGGCGTATGGACGGCTGGTGCTCGGCGATCTCGACGAGAATCTGGAAACGTGTGGCTTCTCGTTTGCTGCGCAGGATGATGTACAAAGGATCTTCAGTGAAGTCGGTCAAGCAGCACCATTCCTTGCCCTTTCACGTCAAGACCGGGGATCCTCTTTGCCAGCCCCTTGACGAAGATGGGGCTGATCCCGTATTTCCGGGATATATCACCGATGGAGGTGGTTCCGGACACGATCTCCTGTTCAACCGAGTCGACGATCGTGCGGAGGCCCTCGTCGTTTGAGACGGCGATGTGCAGCAGATCCCCGATATCGCCCATGGAACACTGGAAGCTGGCCCGGAACTTGCTGTATGTCGCGCGATACTCCTTTGTCGGCTTCTCCCCGGGCTCCGGCATCCGCCATTGCTCCTCAACGAGGTTCCCTTTCTTGAGGATGGAGAGGCATTCGGTCACTATGGAGGGGGCGGCATGCGCCGCAAGGTCTTCTTCAGTCAGCCAGGCTTTGTTCAGGTGCTCGTAGATCTTTTTATAATCGGCATTATTGAACGTAATGAGAAGAGGAACCAGTTCAACTGGATCGTTAAGAATTTTGATATGTCCCGTCACTGCGATACCCTATTGTTATATGGTGTATAACTGCATAAATTTTTGCTGAAATCTCAATGCGTACCAGTGGCACAATAATCATCCGGGGTATCGTCCAGGGAGTCGGATTTCGCCCCTTTGTCCATGCAAAAGCGCGGGAATTCGGGATCAGGGGGACGGTCAAAAATCTCGGGAGCGAGGTGGAGATCCATGCGTCCGGCGACCACTTTGAGGAGTTTCTGGAGGCAGTTTCAAGAGGAACACCGCTATCTCAGATAGATTCCGTAGATGTCCAGAATCTGCGCGACAGAGAAAGGGAAGGGTTTACCATCCTCGAGAGCGATTCCGGGAGCCTCTCGGGGTTCATCCCGACCGATGTCGCCATATGTGATGACTGTATCGCCGATATTTTCATGCAAGGCGGCAGATACGAGGGTTACTGGGCCACATCCTGCGTCAACTGCGGGCCGCGGTACAGCATCATCACCACCATCCCCTACGACCGGGAGCGGACGTCGATGGTGGATTTTCCGGCCTGCCCGGCCTGTGAGAGCGAGTACACCGACCCGTCGTGCCGCCGCCACCACGCCCAGACGATCGCCTGTGCGGCCTGCGGGCCGGGCCTCACCCTTCTTTCGGCAGGCGGAACACCGGTTGTGGGCGATCCCATCCGGGAGGCGGCGGCCCTCCTTGATGCAGGCTCGATCGTTGCCATCCGCGGTATAGGGGGATTTCATATCGCCTGCACCGAGGAGGCGACGGGGGTCCTGAAACGCCGACTCGGCCGGACGGAGCAGCCCCTTGCGGTGATGACGACCGCAGAGGAGGTGGAGCGGATCGCGATCGTCTCAAACGAAGAACGGGCGATCCTTCACTCCCGGGCACGACCGATCGTCGTGCTCGAAAAGCGGGATCCCGCATCCCACCCGACGATATCCGATCTCCACACCATCGGGTGCATGCTCCCCTACACCGGGCTGCATCATCTCCTCTTTGCACATCTCGCCCACCCGCTCCTCATCATGACGAGCGCAAACCTGCCGGGCTACCCGATGATCACCGATCTCAGAACCGCACTTGAGCGCCTGCCGGGGCAGGCCGACTACATCCTCACCCACGATCGCCGGATAGTCAACCGGTGCGACGACTCCGTTGTCAGGGACGGTTTCATCATCCGCCTCTCCCGCGGTCTTGCCCCGAAACGGGAGGCGATCGATCTCGGGAAGAGGTGCATCCTCGGCGTCGGCCCGGAACTGAACGCGAACGTATCCATCTACAAGGATGGTTTCTGCATCACCTCCCCCCATGTCGGAAACGTCAGGAATCCCCAGACCCTCGCCTACCTGCAGGAGACGGCGGAACGGCTCGGTGGACTCACCGGTGTTCGGTACGACCGGATCGTCCACGACCTCCACCCGCAGTTCCTCTCGACCCGCTACGCAAAAGAGGTCAGCGAGGCGGCCGGGGCGGAGCTCCTTGCCGTCCAGCACCACCGGGCGCACATCGCCGCCGTGACCCGGGAGGAGTGCGTCGGGATCGCGATCGACGGGGTGGGCTACGGCGATGATGGGACGATATGGGGCGGCGAGGTCTTCGCCGGGAAGGTTCCCCACCTCGACCGGGTCGCCCATCTCGAGGTCGTCCCGATGCCAGGCGGCGATCTTGCTACCCGGTTCCCTGAACGGATGCTGTATGGGATCCTCCCTACGGATGGCATCCACGATCTGCTTGCATCGCGGGGCTGGAGCGATATCGAGCTTGCCGTCCTCGTCCGGCAGGTAGAGCGGGGGTTGAACGTCGCCGCGACGTCGAGCACCGGCCGGGTGCTGGATGCGGCGGCGGCCCTCCTCGGGATCTGCCGGGAACGGACCTACGATGGGGAACCGGCGATGAAACTCGAGTCGACGGCACACGCCGGAAAGGCCTCAGCCTGGGACCTCGAGTTCCTCCGCGACGGTGGTTGTGAGGTTCTCTCGACCCGATCACTCCTTCTTGAGGCATACCGGCGATCTGTTGCAGGCGAGCGGGTTGAAGACCTCGCCGCATCGATTCAGCACAACCTCGCCCGGGGCGTTGCCGCGATGGCTGTTACGGCGGCAGAGGAGCGGGGGATCCCCCGGGTGGCGCTCTCGGGCGGGGTGGCGTATAACCGGACGATCCGGGAGACGATCCGGACTGAAATTCAAGCTGCAGGGCTCGATCTCATCATGAATGCAGGTTACCCGCTCGGGGACGGGTGCATCAGTTTCGGGCAGGTGGTATATGGCGGGAGCGTGGAAGAGTGAGGAGGGCGGGTTCGGCTGCCCCGGACGATGGGTACCGGTGGAGGAACTCCCTTCGACCATCGGCATAAGGCTCCTCTGCCATCACGGCGTCGGACGGGCGGGACGGTCTGCCGATTGCGCACATCCCGGGAGGCGGCGCCGATCGCGACGTTTTGCCCCCGAGGGAGACGGTTCCGGCTTCCACACCTCCTGCAGGGGAGATGCGATTAGAGTACGGGTTGCATGATCAGTACGTCGTGGCGGCCGTAAAAAAACATAGAGTAATTCTCGAACGGGGAGACAACGTTCAGGGAGAGACTGCTGCTCACGTCGATGAACGCCGGCAGCATCAAACAGGGCGGGTCGGACTTGTACTCGTTCAACGTTCCCGTAGGCACGATGAAGCGTGCCGTCGATCTGAACAGGGGCAATCCGTCGATTACCAGGCGTATGCTCTCCGCTATGACAAGAGGGGGAAGCAACTGATGGTAGTTTCGTATCCTGCATGGAAAAAGCACAATATCACCTTCCCTTCCTCCGACGGAACTTCAGAAAGATCAATACTGCTCCCAATACTCCGATGACACCTATGTACCCAGGTGCGTTCTCGATCAGATTGCCCAGGACGATGATCGGCAGCGGTGGAGGTGGTCCACTGCGAATGGTCACGTTCAGAGATTTTTCCGCCTGGTTTCCGAGGTTATCGGTCGCTATGACCGTGATTCTGTTCTTCCCCGAAGAGACCGGTACAGGGCATGCGAACTCCGTCCCGTTCCCACACGAAACCTCCCCTATTTCGCTCCGGACGACCACGCTCCGTATACCGGAAGGGGCATCGACCTCGCCATGAACCGTAACATGAGGCGGAACGACGTCGATCCAGACTTCACCACCCTCTTTCGGGAAGGTGATGATGAGATTTATCGTCTCGCCGTCGGGCACCGGACTTTCAGGTTGAAGACCTGAACATACTGTAGGAAACGCAATGATCATCAGTACGGCAACAATCAAAGTTATGCGCATGACCGACCCCATCCGGATTAAGCATCCGTACGGGGACGTACACGTTTTGATAGTTATAGGTTATGGTCACCGCGGCGACATATCAGTCAGCTATCTTTAAAAGCGGGGCGAGCCGTCCCGGCGATGTGCGCAATCGTACTGTAAATACCCACGAAAGAAAAGAAAAATTTAGCCGAAGAGGGCACCGAGACCGGCCATGCCGCTCTCTTCTTCCTCTTCCTTGCTCTCCTCTTCCTCGGCCTCTTCCTCGGCGGCAGGCGCGGCGGCTGCAGATGCAGCGGCGGCGGGTGCAGCAGCGACGGACGCGACGGCGGCCTTGCTGATGGCCTCCTCGATGTTCACGTCCTCGAGTGCGGCGACAAGGGCCTTCACGCGGGCATCCTGGACGGCGACACCGGCCGCGTTCAGGACAGCAGTCACATTCTCTTCAGTTACATCCTTGCCTGCGTTGTGCAGGAGCAGTGCAGCGTAGATATATTCCATAATTCATTCACCTCATGTTGAAATAGTGTTAGCCGAAGAGTGCGCCAAGACCGGCAAGGCCGCTCTCTTCGTCCTCTTCCTTCTTCTCCTCTTCTTCCTCTTCTTCCTCGGGCTTCTCTCCGGCTGCTGCTGGAGCTGCTGGCGCGGGTGCCGCAGCGGTCGCAGCCGATGCAGCCTTCAGGGTCGCCTCGTCGAGCTCAAAGCCGTGATCCTGTGCCGCAAGTGCAACAACCAGCATCTCGCGCTGTGCCCGCCCGATGATCAGGTCGACGATATCCTTCTCGTAGATCGCCGCATCGACGCCCACGTTCCGGGCCTCGCGCACCGCCCTGCCGATGATGGCAGCGATGGTGAACTTCGTCGGGATTGCAGCGTTGACCGAGAGGTTGAATGCCTGCTGAGCCGCGAGCGCGATGTTGTTCGCGTAGGCATCCTCATCGATAACAAGCAGGTCCGGCGTGAAGATAGTCTCACGGTAGTATGCCGCCTGCAGGATGAGGCCGACATCCATCGGCTTGACGCCGAGCTTTATGAGAGCACCGGCAACCTTCTTGTTGATGACCTCGCCCTTCTTCACGACCGTCTTCGTCTCACGGATCTTGACCTTTCCGCCCTCGATGACTGCGGGAATGCCCACCTGCTGGAGCTCGCCGACGATCGGGCCGGGTTTGAAGCTGGTCGGACCTTTCGGGATGACGATGTCCTCAGGAGCCGTCTCGCCGGGCTTTGCCGCCATCTTCGTCTTGGTCTTCTCGAGCAGCTTGAAGAGCTTGAACGGGTTCTCGTTCGTGAAGATCAGGGCGCTCTGGCCTTCGGCGTGGTCATTCAGGGCCGCAACGCTGCCGCCGAGCTCGTTTAAGGCGTGCTCGATCAGCGTGTTCCGGGCCATCTTCACCCTCGCCGTGCCGCGGAGGTTCCGCCGGATCTGCTGGATCTGCGAGGCAGGAATGCCATACATATCCACGACGCCGACGAGCGAGTGCTCCTCGATACCGCGTCTGATCTCCTCTACTTCTTCCTTTTTCCACCGGGGCAGGTTCTGCGTATAGAGCGCCATCAGATCACCCTCACTGCCGGCCCCATCGTTGTCTTCACGTAGACCGAGTGGATATTCATCGTTCCACTCTCAAGAACGGACTCGACCCTCCGAAGAACCGTATCGATGTTCTCGGCGATCTGCTCGGAGTCCATCCCGGATGTTCCGACCTTCGCATGGAAGACCTTCTTATCCTTCGTCCGGACCTTTACAGAACTCCGGAGACGCTGAACGATGGGCCGAATGTCCATTCCCTGCGGAACCGGCATCGGCATCCGTCCACGCGGACCAAGCCTGACACCGAGATACCGCCCGACGAGAGGCATCATGGCCGTCTCAGCAAGGAAGAACCGGTACTCCTCCGCCACCTTGCGCGCTTCGCGGGGTTCTCCCCCGAGCCGCTCGATCTCCTCAGGTCCAATGATGAGGTCCACGTCCACCTCTTTTGCCTGCGTGGTGATGTCGCCCTTCCCGAGAACTGCGATCTTGACGTTGTCAAAACCGTGCGGGAGGAGAATCGTCTCATCAATACGATTCTTGGGCTGGGACATATCGATGTTCCTGAGGTTGACGGTGATATCCACGCTCTCCTTGAACTTCCGTTCCGGAGCAGTTTCCAGTGCCGCTTTCACGGCATTTTGTATACTGGTTTTGTCAACCATCCTTTGCCTCCATAGTACACGACCTCACGATCTTCTATGGTTGTCTGACATCTATGCGACGAGTACGCCGTCATACTCCCCGTTGTTGACAGCCTGGATCACTTCGCGAGGTCTCTTCCCCTCGATAGTGACACCGACGCTCACGCACGTTCCGAGGACTTCTTTGACCGCGGATTTCAGATCATACGAGAGCATGCCATCAAATTTCATACGGGCAATACGGACGGCGGCCTCCAGCGGCAGATCTCCTGCCACCTGAGAACCCGGTTCTCCCGAACCCTTCGTGATACCGGCCTCTTTCATGACGAGCGCCGTTGTGGGCGGGATGCCCACCTCAATCGTGAAGTTCTTCTTATCGTCGACCGTAACCGTCACCGGCACCTGCATGCCGTTGAATTCGGCTGTTTTCTTGTTGATCTCGTCGACGACAGCCTTCACGTTGATACCAAGGGGTCCGAGCGCGGGGCCCAGAGGCGGGCCTGCTGTAGCCTTGCCGCCGGGTACCAATACCTCGACCGTTTCTGCCATACAAGTTCACCAGCTATTATTCCTCAGGGGAATAGTTGCCTGGGTTACCTAAGGTCTACGTGAGAGGATTTAAAGTATAGTGCCCGGGCGGCGCCCGGGTACGCACGCAGACATGCCCCCGGCGATCGAGGTTTACATCGCCGTGGGTAACCAGGGGGCTGCAGGATAAAAAAAGGAGAATAAAGATTGTATTCTTCAGGAGACGTCTTCTGAACGCTCCACAACACGGACGGAATCGCCGCGGACGGTGATTGGAATAGGAACCATACTCTCGTAAAGCTCAACCGTGATCTCTTCTTTCCCGGAATCAATACGCTTGACAACCGCTTTTTCACCCTTGAAGGGGCCGGCGATGATCTCGACGATGGTGCCCTCGGTGATGCCGCTGACCACCGGTTTCGGCACCAGGAAGTGCTCGACCTCAGAGAGGGCGGTTGAGCCCTGCACCACTGCGCGCGCATGCGGGATCAACTCCACCAGCTGCTCGATCCGGGCGATGGGGTCGGGACTCTCCACGAGGACGTAGCCTCTCAGTTCCTCAGGCGCCATGACGGCCGTTACATGGATGTCCTTCTGCTCCCGGGTCACCTTCTCGACGTTATCGGCTACCGTCCGCTCTTGCTTTGCGGTCGTCTTTATTGCGTATATCCTATTTGCGCTCTCAACCATGGCTATCATCTGGGCAGTACCAGCATGATCTCATATATGATAAAGCCGACAAGGCCGATGAGCATGATACCGGCCGCTGCCACGATCGCGATCTTCGAGAACTCGTCACGGGTCGGCGTCCGTGCCAGTTTCAGCACCCGCCAGTACTTCTTGAAGAGTTCTTCCCCGATCTTGAATGACTTTACTTCCTCAAGCATTTCTTTGTAATCCATCATACCGGCTCACTTCAGGAAGTCGATCTCAAACTGTTTCATCATACGTGGCGTACTCTTTTCGTTTCTTCCATATATTTGTGGTGACCGGACGCCAGTGACCACAAGGAGCGTCCGCACCTTGCCCTGCATCTCGGGGTCGATCTGGGCACCCCATATGATACGGGCTTCCGGATCGATACGGTCGTAGACCTCCTGGATGACACCTTCCGCCTCGGACATTGTCATATCCGGCCCGCCGACCACGTTGACGAGGGCCGCGGTCGCCCCGGAGATATCGACGTCGAGGAGCGGGGAGCGGAGTGCCTTCTTGACCGAATCAGCGGCTTTGTCCTCGCTGTCACTCTCGCCCATCCCGATCATCGCAACGCCTCCGCGCTCCATGACCGTCCGGACGTCAGCAAAATCAAGGTTCACGAGACCTGGCATCGTGATCAGCTCGGTGATGCCCTTGACCGCTCGCATCAGCACCTCGTCCGAGACCTTGAATGCGGCATGGAGTGGAAGCCGGGGCACGACTTCGAGCAGCCGATCGTTCGGGACGACGATGACGGTATCGGCCATCTCACGGAGCCGTTCGAGGCCGGCCTCCGCGTTCTGCATCCGGATAGCGCCTTCCACCGTGAACGGCAGGGTGACCACTGCAATCGTCAGCGCACCCTCCTCGCGGGCCGCCTTTGCGACCACAGGTGCGGAGCCGGTGCCGGTGCCGCCTCCAAGGCCAGTGGTGATGAAGACCATATCGCAGCCCTCGACGGCCCGCTTGATCTCATCCTCGTTCTCGATTGCCGCTTCCTCGCCGACCTGAGGGATCGAGCCCGCACCAAGGCCGCGGGTTCTCTGCCGACCGATGAGGATCCGGGTCTCTGCCCGTGTTCTGACCAGGTGCTGCGCGTCGGTGTTGAGTGCGATCATCCGCGCCCCGTTGATGCCTTCCTCAGTCATCCGGTTTACCGTGTTCGAACCGCCGCCTCCGCATCCGACGACTGCGATCTCAGTCCGGAGTTCCATGAGGAGATCTTCAAGATCTTTATCGACCTCCACGGGTTCAGCATAGCGCTGCTCCTCTTGCGCCCGTGAAAGTGCCTCTTCTACGATAGATTTCATGTGTATCTCTCCAATCCCGGGATATGTATCCGTCTCACGCTGGTTGTCTGCACTGCATCAGGCGTGATCAGCCTCCCCTCAATCTCGACCGCCTTTCCACCGGCAAGCATGGCAAAGAGTGGCCCTTTCGGCACCCCGCATCTGCGCGCTTTCCCGGGGTCGAACCGCACCTTCTGGAGGGCGAGGTGATCACCGTCGATAACAGCATCTTCACAGATAAGTAAGAGTTTTACACACAGGGTAGTTATATCACTTGCGAGTCGGGACGATTCGTTTTCAAAGCAGATGAACGCCGATAAAACTTCTTCTGAGCCTTTTGAGAGATGAACGACCGGCAACCCGTCAAGGCCATCGAGAAACCGTGACTTCTGTGATTTGACCGTCTCCTCGATCAACTCAGGAACTACCCGCACCACAACGGGAGTTCCCCCCCCTTTGAGATTATGGATGTGAACGCGTGATCCGGGGGCGGTTTCCCCGGCAAGAGACTTTATCCGGAGGTAGGTATCCCATGCGAGGCCGGAAACTTCCAGGATCTCTGATTCCGAGAGGAGGGGGAGGGCAGCGGCATCGAGCATCCGCTCAATCCGCACAGTCTCATCGTTTGAGAGTGATTTCCTATCGAGATAGGCGGCCACAGCGCCGCTCGCCTCCTGCATCGCCTGAAGGAGAGAGGGATCGATCGCGCCAATCTGCCTGGCCGGGACGATATGCCCAAAAGCACCCCGGGAGGAGAGGGCGATGGAGGTCTGACGCACAGCGTAGTGAGTCCCGCCGAACCCGATGAGGTTGATCGTCTTCTGCGGTTCCGCAGCAAGGATGCTCTCAGCAACCGCTCTCCCGGCAACGGGATCAGCCCACTCAACCGCGGTCGAGCCGATCTCGGCGAAGAGGGAGGGGATCGAGAGTTCCGTCGGGCCATGATGCGTCACCTCGTAGGAGACACGGTAGCCTTCAGGAGCCCGGGCGGCGAGGTTCCTGAGGATTGCATGCATCCACGCGGGAGCCGCCGGGGCAAGCCGCCCCGCCTCCCCACCGAGATCGGCCGTTTCGTAGTTGCCGGTGACATGCACGGTCAGGGCAGGCGTCGGATGCATGCTCGCGTGCCGGGATATGAATATGATGAGATCGGCATCGATCTCTTCGTCGATCCGATCCAGGTGGATCAACCGATCGTCGACCTCATGAAACGCCAGGTCGTGCCGTTCAGTAAGCGGCCACCGTCTGCCTGTTGCGAGGAGGGCAGTGAGATGATCCCGGATGTTCACCCCTGCAACGTCCTGTTTTGAGTTGATCAACACTATCCGCATCGGATATAATGTAGATCACGGGGCTGCTAAATGATAGTGCCTGACCACCGCGATAGCAAATCCTATCTTCCTTGCGGCAGATCATGTGGGTACTATGGATGAAGAGAAGATACGCAAAGCCTTCGAGGCATACGGCATAGAGCACGAGATCACCTGTCCGCAGGCCTTCGAGATATCAGAGAAGTACAGCATTCCAAAGATGGATATCGCCCGATACTGCAACCAGCGCGAACCGAGGATAAAAATTCACAACTGCCAGCTGGGCTGCTTCAGATGAGCCTTTTTTTCGAGGTCGTATCCGTCGATGAGGCAATAGAGGTGGTGCGAAAGATCGCACCGCCGCCCGGGTGCGAGGACGTCCTGCTCAAGGATGCCTTCCACCGGGTTCTCGCAAAAGACGTCCATGCTGATATCGACATCCCGGGATTCGACCGCTCAACGGTCGACGGCTACGCAGTCATCGCGACCGAGACCACCGGGGCATCCGAGGCCATCCCGACGATGCTTCAGTGCCGGGGTCAGGTGGCGATGGGAAGTATAAACGCCGGGAACATTGCACCGGGATCATGCTGGTATGTCCCCACCGGCGGCGCCCTTCCTGCGGGTGCGGATGCGGTCGTGATGCTCGAGCACGCCGAGCGGATCGGGGATGATGTCCTGGTGCACCGGCCGGTGGCGCCCGGCGAGAACGTGATCTCCCGGGGAGAAGACTTCCGGACAGATGATGTGATCCTGGAGCGGGGGCGCGTGCTCTCGCCCCGGGATATCGGTGTCGCCGCGGCGGTCGGCGCCGACCGGGTCTCTGTGGCGACGATGCCGGTAGCCGGGATCATCTCCACGGGAAACGAACTCGTCCCCGTCACCGAGAGGCCGGGGCCGGGTGAGGTGCGGGATGCAAACTCCTCTCTCGCCGGCGCCTTCGTGACTGAACGAGGGTGCCACCCGGTCTACTTCGGGATCATCAGGGACGATCGGGCAGCGCTGAAACAGGCAGTCGCTTCTGCGCTAGAGAGGTGCGACGTGGTCCTGATCTCAGGGGGTTCGTCGAAGGATGAGCGCGACAACACCGCCTCGGTCGTCGCGGAACTCGGCGAGGTTCTGGTGCATGGGGTCGCTCTTGCGCCGGGAAAGCCCACCATCATAGGAACGGTTCAGGGAAAACCGGTGATCGGGCTTCCCGGCCACCCGGCCTCGACCTGCGTCGTGCTCACCGCCATCGTCGACCACCTTCTCGCGGTGATGCGCGGCACCACGGTCTCCCGGAGAACCGCACGCGCACGGCTGACCCAGAACATTCACTCCATCCGTGGTCGTGAGGACTACGTCCGGGTCACCCTGAAGGGCGGGGAAGCAACACCGATCTTCGGGAAGTCGGGGCTCCTCAATACCCTTGTGCAGAGCGAGGGGCTGGTGCGGGTCCCGGCGTCGAGGGAGGGGTTTGAGGTCGGCGAGGAGGTCGAGGTGATCCTGTGGTGAAGCGTTATCTCTCGGTCATATCGCTTGCGGAGGCGCGGGACCTTGTCGGGGCCTCTTTTCCGGCGATTGCCGGAACAACCCGCATCCCGGTGAACCCCGGGGCGATCGGCCGGATCACCGCTGAGCCGATATTCGCCCGGTTCTCGGTCCCCGCCATCCACCTCTCGGCGATGGATGGGATCGCGGTGAGAAGCGCCGATACCGTCGGTGCGAGCGAACAGCACCCGGTGACCCTCCCGGATACGGCGCGGGTCAATACGGGCAACATCGTCCCGCCCGGCTACGACGCGGTGGTGATGATCGAGGATGTCTGGATCGACGGCGAGACCTGCATCGTCCGAAAACCGGTCAGTCCCTGGCAGCATATCCGGCCGGTCGGCGAGGATATCGGCGAGTCGGAGATGATCCTCCCGAGAGGACATCGGATCCGGCCGCACGACCTCGGGGCGCTTGCAAACTACGGCGTCACGGAGGTTGCGGTCAAGACTGTCCGGGCCGGCCTGATCCCCACCGGGAGCGAACTCGTGCCGGCAGGCGAGATGCCGCCGCCGGGAAAGGTGGTGGAGAGCAACACCCTGATGGCCGCAGCCGTCCTCGCGGAGGCAGGCATTGAGCCGCGCCGTTACCCTATCGTCCCGGACGACCATGAGATGATCCGGGAGGCCGTCCGGCGCGGCGTTGCGGAGAACGACATCCTTCTCGTCTCGGCGGGGTCGTCCGCCGGGACACGGGACTACACCGCGGATATCATCCGCGATCTCGGCGAGGTTCTGGCGCACGGCGTCGCCATCAAACCCGGGAAACCGGTGATCATCGGCCGGGTCGAGGGAAAACCGGTGATCGGGCTTCCCGGCTACCCGCTTGCAGCGGCGACGGTGCTCCGCGAGATTGTGCTCCCGCTCGCCGCCCGTTACGGTATACCCGTCCGTGAGCCCGAAGAGATCGCCGCGCGGCTGACCACAAGCCTTCAGTCCGATATCGGGACCGATGAGTTCGTTCTCCTCTCGGCAGGGAGGGTTGGCGAACGCTGGGTTGCAGTACCCCAATCACGGGGTGCGGGCGTCCAGATGAGCGCGGTGCGGGCGAACGGCTACATGCGGATCCCCTCAAAGAAGGAAGGGATCGAGGCGGGGGAGACCGTAGACGTCCGGCTCACCGTTCCCCGCGCTGAAGCAGAAGAAGCGGTGCTCGTCACCGGCAGCCATGACCCTGCCCTCGACCGTCTCGCCGACCTGGTGCGCCCGCTCGGCGTCGATGTCCACTCCACCCATGTCGGGAGCATGGGCGGGGTGATTGCATTGAAGAAACAGGAGTGTCATGCGGCACCGATGCACCTCCTCGCACCTGACGGCACCTACAACGTCCACTACCTGGAGCGCTACATGCCAGGTGCGGACCTCGTCCTCCTCTGCGTGGCGAAGCGCCAACAGGGGATCATATCGCGTGACGGCCTCGGGTTTGAGGATCTGCCCGGCCGGACGTTCGTCAACCGGCAGAGAGGGTCGGGAACCAGGATGCTCCTTGACCACCA
>JAAZGM010000230.1 GCA_012511245.1 Methanomicrobiales archaeon
GTGTAGACGCCTGTCGTGCTGACGACGATATACGCGGTGAGGAGCATGATGATCCCGGCCGCGACTCCCTCCATCGTATAGAGCTGTCCTCTATCGTTCACCATATCGCCACCTCCAGGACGGCCGGTTTCAGGGTGGGGATGGTGACGTTATCCGCTTCGTAATCGTAGTCGTGGACGCCTTTGATATTCGTGTGCGGATAGTCTTCGTCCTCGAAGTTAAACCGGATATCCAGGATACTGTGTTCGTCCAGGGCGAAGAGTGAGGTGGCCGCCGGTTTCAGCACGAGGGAGATGCTGGATTCGACCTCTTTGTTCGGTTTCGGTGGATAGAAGTGACCGTCATCATCGATACACAGGGTGTAATACTCCGTATCATCCTCGGTGTAGGGGAACGGGATGCTCGATGCCCCCGCGTCCTTCAAGAACGTGATGTTCTTGAGCGTGGCAGAACTTGTGGAGGATTCGGTTTTGTTCAGGAATTCGTTGAAGTCCGTGATCATCACGTTTATCGGCTCGGCCATCGGGTCTATCCGGTAGGCCGGGTTTCGCCCTGGATCGAGCAGCTGGCTGAGGTTGAGCCGGACGGTGAAGTTCCTCGCAGGAGAACTCCACTCGGGGCCGTCGGGGTTTGGTATGATGTACGGTGACGCTGGATCCCCTGCGATCACCGCCACGCTGTTCGCCTCCTTGATCTTCACCGCCCGGCGGATATAGCCGTAGCCGGGAGGGAGGGGGTCTCCGGTCTGGTAATTGTATGTGTCGTCATCCAGGCTCCAGAGCGAGATGTTGTAGGAGTAGGGAATGTCGCCGAAGATCGCTTTGCTGTGATAGTCATCCTGATCGAAGAACGATGCATCAAAAAACCTCTCAACCTTCGTCGAGAGGAGGATGTTCGGGGTCTCCTTCGAGACCGCGAGCCCTATCCGCTCTATCTCGTCCTTGTGATCGCGATCGATCAACTCCCACGGCGGGCTGGCCGGCTGTCCGGGGTCTTCGACAAGGATCACCCCTGTGCGGTAGGCAACCGCGTCGTAATCGATGCCGCTGCTCTGGAGGTTCGCAAGAAGCCCCGGCACCATGCTCACCACCATGATCAGGGCGAGCATGAAGATCGTGAACCCCACAAGGAAGTCGAGCGACATCATGCCGTCGTCGGTTGCCGTCTTTATGCGACCACCTCCCCGGTATCCGCCCGGAACGTGAGGGTCTCCATCCCGGCGCTTGAGTGGACGGTGATGGAGTAGATCCCCTCCGCAAGAGAGATATCGACCGTATCGGCGCCGAGCCGCTCCATCACCGGCCGGATCGCCCCCTCATCTGCTGAAAGGAGTTCCTCCGGGGAGAGGATCTCGGTCATGTTCGTCGCGCTGTCGGGCAGGGGTGCCCGGAGCGAGATCTCCTGCCAGCTCATGAAGCCGAAGGTCAGCCAGCGCACTTCTTCTCCGTCCTGAAGGCCGAGAACCCAGGATGCGGCCCGACCGTCGAGGTCGACACCGCTACCTATCACCTGGTGTATCGACGTGCCGGTGACGTTCAGGCCGCCTTCTGCCCCGAGGAGGTCGAGTTCGGCAAGTGCCCCGGAGAGTGTATACGCCTCCGGTGACCCGGGCAGTTCGACGGCGGTGATGCTGCCGCCCGATGGCGGCGGAGATATACCGAGACAGCCACACGTGGTGCAGAGGATACAGACTACGGCAAACAGGGCCAGAACTCCCCTGGAAACTCTCA
>JAAZGM010000231.1 GCA_012511245.1 Methanomicrobiales archaeon
GGGCCGATGACGAAGAGCGTGATGAAGATCGCGAGGACGAGTGCCGGAACCACACGGAGGAACCGTTTCCAGGCGAACTTGAGCGGTGATGCGGTCGAGATCCAGCTCATCGCGATCAGGTAGCCGCTGGTGGTGAGGAGGACGGCAAGCCCCGCCCTGCCCATGACTTCGACCGGATCGTACATCCCTATCCCGACGTAACCGAGCCTGAGCGCGTAGGCGTGCGTGACGACGATCACTGCCGCCGCCGCGAATCGCATGAAGTCGAAGTTGTTTGAGAACCGGTTTCCCGGAACGTTCGTGCCTTCGGTGACCGCCTTCCGGCGCTCTGTTTTCATGGCTATCGGGTTCCTTTCCTCATTGTACGGCGACAACCGTTAAATATTTAGTCAAAATAAGAACCCGGTGATCGCCTACTCTCGCGCTTTGACAACCGTTAAATATCCAGCCAAAATACTCTCACCAATGGATCCGCTCGTCGTCGCCACCTTCGCCATTGTCGCTCTGCTTGAGATCGTCATCCCGCTTGCGCTCGGCTACTGGATCGTCCGGAGGTTCGGTGTTCCGTGGCGGATCTTTCTCCTCGGCGCCCTCTTCTTCATCGCTGTGCAGGTCGTCCACGCGCCGCTTGTCATCGCGACCCAGAACCCGCTCTACTTAGCGCTGTTGCCGTCCGGGGCAACTACGGCCTTCGTCGGCCTCGCCCTCTACCTCGGCCTCATGGCCGGCCTCTTCGAGGAGGTTGGCCGCTACCTCGTCTACCGCTACTACTTCCGGCGCCGGGAGATCGCCCTCACCCGCGAGAACGCCCTCCAGTTCGGCGCCGGATGGGGCGGCATCGAGAGCATCTTCGTTGCCCTCCTCGTCCTCTCGAGCATGGCCTCCTATATCGTCCTCACGGGCGACGGCGGAGCGATCCCCCTGCCTGACGACCCCGCTGTCCAGGCACAGGTCGAGGCGCTCCGGGCTCTCACACCGCTCGATATACTCCCCGGCCTTGCCGAGCGGATGATGACGATCACCCTGCACATCGCCTGGTCGCTGATGGTGCTCGCCGCCGTCGTTTACGGCAGACGATCGCTCCTTGCTCTCGCCGTCCTCTGGCACGCCGCCGTCGATGCCGCTGCGGTCTACCTCGTCCAGATCCAGGGGATACTCGTGACCGAAGGGGTGGTGTTCATCTTTGCGGTGCTCGCTCTCGCGTATATCCTGTGGGAGTGGCGGCGGATGGGAGTGAGGGCGGCCGCTTAGCCGCTCCACTCGTGCAGGTATCCCCGGCGTTCGAGCGGCTTTCCGTCCGCGAGGACCACCCGGTCGGCGATGACCTCGCCGATGATATACGTCGTGACTCCTGCGACCGGGAGGAGGCCCGGCGGGGTGGAAAAGAGAAGTTCAAAATCCCCCCCGCCGTAGAGCGCGAGCTTGCGGCCTTCGGCATCCGGGACGCCCGCCGGGAGCGGGAGGCGGGCGGTATCGACGGCAAACCCGCAGTCGTTCACGGCGAGAAGATCGTAGAGCGAGATCGCAAGGCCGTCGGAGATGTCCATCATCGCCGAGACCCCGGCACGACCGAGCGCCTGTCCTTCCCGAACCCGGGGCTGCGGTTCAAGGAGTTCCTTCATGTGTCGGTTGTATCCGGCGAGAGCGGCCTCGGCCTCCCCGAGCGGCCCGGTGACGGCGATGACGTCCCCCGGCCGTGCTCCCCGCCTCCGGACGAGATGCTCGGGGGCGACGAGCCCGAGCCCCGTGCTCACGATCGTCAGTTCCTGGTGTGCGTCGAGGTCGCCGCCCACGAGTTCTGCGCCGAATCGCAGAGAGCAATCCCGGGCGCCTTCCATGATCCCCCGGAGCCGTCCGGGTTCATCGAGGCCGATCGCGAGGAGCACCTGCCCCACCGCCGCCCCCATGCTCGCGATATCCGAGAGCGTGACCGCCGTCGCCATCCAGCCAATCTGCCAGTCGGTCATACCGGGGGGGAAATCCGTCGTCTCGTGGAGCATATCGGTGCTCGCGACCATGAGCTGGTTGCCGCAGGGAATGACGGCGCAGTCATCCTTGAGCCGCTCCGGATCGATGATCGTCCCGATCAGCCGGTGCATCCCGCGTTCATCCACCGCGGCGCACCTCCTTCTCCCGCTCGCTCCGGTACTCCTTGAAGAGGTACTCGAGGCGTTCGGCATCCTTCTCCCGCCGGAACTCTTTCTGACCCTCCTCCCACTCTGCGATCGCCTCATCGATGATGCGGGAGAGTGCCGCCCCGGTCCTGCCCTGGATATCCGCTCCAACAGCATCCGCCGGGAGGAGGGGGAGATCACTCTCCCGCGCAATCCGGATGAGGTGCGGATCGGGCGATCCTTCGCCGACGACCAGTGCCCGCACCCCCGTCCCGGCGAGATCTTTCACCACGCCGCGCCCCCAGCCGTGAGTCTTTGGGACGTAGAGGACATCTCCTCCGGATATGCCGATCCCCTCCTGGAGGGCTCGCACCGCCTCGCGGGTGAGCGAATCGAGCACCTTGAGCGGGGTGTGGTCATCCGAGACCTCGAGTTTTGCGACCTTCTGCATCCTCTCCAGGCGCTTCTTCAGTTGCCGGGACCGTCGCCGCTCGCCCCGGAGCTGCTCGCGCAGGCTCTCGATGGCCGCATCCTTCGCCGCCAGTTCTGCATCCCGGCGAATTCTGCGTTCGGTTGCGGAGCGTGCCCGGCGCACGTCCTGCCGCAACCGCTCCACCTCGCGGTCACGTTCCCGGAGATCTTCCTGCAGTTCCTGAACGTAACTCCTGAGCCTTTTGACCATCCCGTCGAGCGCCATCACCCGCTCATCCTCGACCGGCCGCTCCGGTTCGGCCTCCGCCTCCGGCCTCTCCTCCTCCTTTGCAACCGGTGCTCCCTGCAGGTCTGCAAGAACCGTATCGAGCGGCTGGCCGCGGAGCACCCGCGCCCGGACCTCGTCGAGGTCGTAGCCCTGCCCCACCCTCTTTGCTATGTTCCTGAACTTGTTCTGGAGACTCCTGTGGGCATCCAGCGCTGCTGAGAGGGCATCGCGCTCATGGTCGTTCGTGTAGGAGAACGGTGCGGTCAGGTCATACTTCGCCTCAACCGAGAGCGACTGCTTCGGGGTGTAGGGGATGGCGTTGAACGCCCGCCGGATCTTCTCGACCGAGTAAGGCATCTCGTGGACGTCGGAGGCGACGATGAGCGGTTTTCCCGCACGGTAGAGTTCTTCGACGATGTCGGACATCGTCATCTGGCGGGAGCTCGTGAGCAGGACCAGGTTCCCGTCGAGATCCACGGCGGCGATCCCGGTCGTCGTCCCCGGATCGAGTCCGACGATCAGGTGACGGGGGCGGCCGGAGAGCGGTTCAAATCGTATCCGGTCGAGCTCTCTCCCCGTAACCCGCACCTGGACATCAGCGCTCCGTGAAGAGTGGACCGGCACCATCTCCCGCGGCGCCCTGACCCGGAAGGCAGCACGTGAGTAACCGCCGAAGGCCTTTGTCTCCTTCATGTCATAGGTGAGGCCGGCGCCGCGGATCCGCCCCTCAACCTCACGGGCTTTCTGCAGCACGCTGCCGTGGATCTTCCGGGCGTAGCGGTTCTGGCTCCACCCGCCCCGGCCGGGCGAGCGGTGCCTGCTCACCACGACATCGGTGGTATTCTCAAACGCTATCACCTCGACGCCCGCCCCGAGCGCGGCAACCCGGGCGGTGGTCAGCGCCTCGGCGTAGGGATCGAACTTATTGAAACTGATGTTGTAACGGGCGGCGACCTTTCCGAGGCTCTCTGTGCGCTCGCCGCCGGTCACCTGGACGAGTCTCGTTGCAGGGGGAAGGGTCTGCAGGAAAGCGTAGAGTTCGCGCTGATCGGCGGCGATCTCCTGGAGGCTGTCCACCGCAAGGATATCGGGCTCCTCGGCGGCAAGGAGGCGCTGGAGCCGAAACCCGGTTACTTCCTCGACATCCCCGATATCGCCGTCCTCCACCCGGGCAAGGGCATAGACCGGCCGCCGGGTGCGGGAGCGGATAGAACCTTTGATGATATCGATCCCGAAAACTTTCACCCGATCACCCTATCCAGTGCTTCGTTGAAGGCGTACTCGATACCATACTTTCGCCTGAAGTACTGGAGGATGTTCTCGATGTCGCGGCTGAGGATCTCATCGGCGTTCGGGTGGGTGATCTCCACCCATTGCGGCCAGTCGATCAGCCAGCACTGCCCTTCATCGACCATGACGTTGAACTCGCTTAAGTCGCCGTGGATGATCCCGAGGCGGTAGGCCTCGTGAATGTTGTCGAGGATCTCTTCGAGGATCGGCCGGGGCTCCTCGAGGGTCGCCCGCGAGAGGTTGACACCCGGCACGAATGACATCGCCACGACGTGCCGGTTCTGGTCGATCGGGAGCGGGACCGAGACCGCGGGGTGGAGGGCCTTTAAGGCGTTGTACTCCGTCTTTGCCGAACTGCTCGAAGCAAATATCCAGGGGCAGTGCCCGGAATCCGGCATGTAACCGCGTTTTACGCGGGCGGATTGGAACGACCGCTGCCCGACCCGGTGGAACTTCAGCACGACGACCCCGAGTCCCATCGCCTCATAGACCTCCGACTCCTTCCCGACACCGATCAGCGTCCCGAGAGCCTGGACGGTGCCCCGGCGCGTGAGACTGTGGAGGGCAAGGCTGTCATAGCCATTGAAGACGAGGGCGTAACTCTCGTAGGGGGTCTTCTCGTATCTGACCATATCCATGGCCATCAGCCTGCCCAGGCGGTAAGAGAGTTCGGATTCCGAGAATCTGGTGGCAGATTTGAGCACATCGAGCGGCACCCAGCGGTAACGCCGCATGAGGCGTTCAAGGGCGAGCAGGATCCGGAGTTCGTAGGCATGCAGGGATCGCACATATTCTGCAGGAACAGGCATCTTCTACACCATTTATGTGGCACGGTGATAAAAGGATGATCGAGCAAACATGCAGTGCAGCAAGTGCCGTCGGGATGCGATCCTTTTCCAGCGATACTCCGGGCTGCACCTCTGCGAGCACCATTTCAACCGCGATCTAGAGGCGAAAGCGAAGCGGGCGATCCGGGAGCATCGCTGGATCGAGTCCGGGGATACGGTGGCGGTGGCGCTCTCGGGAGGCAAAGATTCGAGCGCTGTCCTCTTTTTCCTCCATAAACTCCTCCATGAACGCCGGGATATCCAGCTGATGGCGATCACCGTGGACGAAGGGATATCCGGCTACCGCTACCCTGAGAGGGCAAGGGCGATCGCCGACAGTATGGGTGTCCCCTGGGTGATGGCATCGTTTCGCGACGAGTACGGGCTCACGCTCGATGAGATCGTCGCCCGGAAGGGGACGGGACTCTCCTGCTCCTACTGTGGTGTGCTCCGCCGGGCGCTGATGAACCGGATCGCCCGCGAGGAAGGTATCACGAAGTTCGCCTACGGGTTCACTCTGGATGATGAGGCACAGTCAGTCCTGATGAACGCTCTCCGGGGCGATGCCGACCGGCTCACTCGCTCCATGCGGGAGGTGGAGGGGATGGTTCCGCGGATCAAGCCGTTCATGCACGTACCGGAGCGCGAGGTGGCGCTCTATGCCTTCCTCCACGTGGAGGGATTCGATCTTGCAGGCTGCCCCTATGCGGGCGATGCACTCCGGGGCGACGTCAGGGGGATCCTCGACGATTACGCCTACCGCCACCCGGCGACGAAGTATGCGCTCGTGAACCTGGGTGAGTCGCTCAGGGATCCGGAGAGGGTTTCGGGTGAGGGGTTCAGGGTCTGCGAGCGGTGCGGGGAGCCGTGTGGGCGTATATGCCGGACATGCCAGGTGCTCGATGAGATGCGGGAGAGAACCTGAGAGGTCGGGCCTCCTCCTGCGCGCGTACGATCGCAAACCTACCGCATCGCCAGGCATCCACCTATCGAGGCGGCAAAGATCTCCATGAACTGCTCGGGATGATTCAGGAACGCGACCGACCGTGGCCGCCCGATGAGATCGTAGAGCCCGACTCCTTTCTCGATCCCGATCTCCGGAACCTCCGCCGGATCGCAGTAGCGCACCGGTGGAGCATCGGGATAGTGCGGGTTCTTCACGAGCGCTCCCCCTTCCATCTCGTAGTAGGCGGCTCCTTTTTGGTCTGCAAAGGGGCCGTAGTTGCTGGAAAACTCTGACGAGACGAGGTTCGCCATCACGAGATCCTCCCTTCCAGGGTTGATCGTCACATGGCCGTAGCCTGGCGGGATCAGGATCTTGTCGCCAGCGCTGCCCTTTATCATCACCACATCCTCGGCATTGTGGGTCTGGAGGAGGTAGTGCCCCCTCCCCTCGAGCACCTCATAGATCTCGGGGTAGAGCACCCCTGCCGGGTTCATCGTATGGTAGTGCCCCTTCGTCTTGACATACTCCCCGCAGAGCGTCCGGGCGGGGATGACGGTGATGTCGTAGCGGATGTGGTGCTGCCGGAGCCACTCCCGGTCGCTCTCGGTCCGAGCAAGATCCCGGTACATAAAATAGAGGGGCTGATCGGAGGTGCAGGCGGGATCTGCGAGAACGCTCTGCATCTCCTCGATAGTCCTTACCTGCGGCTCCGGTTTAGGTCCGTCCCAGTACCCGTTCATCTCTGTTTCTTACGGTACACGAATATATAATACCCTGCACCGATGATGACGGCCAGGATGGCGATGAGGATGATCGGATTGGTGAAGATAGATCCCGTCTTCTTCTCAAGCGCGACCCGCACCTTCATGGTATCGGATATCTTGCTGTTATCGAGGTTGTCGCGGTAGCGGATCTCGGAGTCGATCCCGTACTCCTTTATGGTTGCACCGCTGTCGATGTTCACCTCAAACCGTGCCGTCGCGGTCTCACCGGGAGCAATATCGCCGAGGAAGGCGGTATCGTCACTGCTGGTGAAGGGATCGACGGCGCTGATCCGGGCCTGGGCGCTGTAGACCGGCGCTGCACCTGAGTTCTTGTAGGTGACCTCAAGGATGCCATTGTTGCCTGGATTGAGCGTCATTGTCGGCGAGACGACTTCAAAATCTATCTTGCCGCCGACAGGGATGCCGATGGTCGTCGGCCGGGAGGTCACCATCGTTCCTTCGTAGTTCTCGTAGGTGATCGCGATGTCCACCGGATATGACTGCGGTTCGGCGCTGTTCGCGACCGAGACCTTGAACTTCACATCCACCGCTTCCCCGGGCCCGAGCGTCCCGATGTAGACGCTGCTGTCGGTCGGGATGAGCGGGCTTGCATCATTCCTGATGATCTTCGCGATGGCCTTCTTTGCCGTATCGTGCCCGGTGTTCGTCAGGGTCATCGAGACGTAGCCTTCCGTGCCGACGTTGAGGGACTCTGTCTGCACGCCGGCAACCTCAACCTGGAGATCGGGCGTGACTCGCACCGGGAGCGGCAGGGTCAGGGTCTTCTCCCGGTAGTTGTTGCGGAGAAGGTCCCCGTAATCCTCTGCCTCCTGCAGATAGGTGTAGGTCACCTTGAGTGGCAGCGTGTACTCCCCTGGCTCTGCGGAATCCGCCACCTTCACGTTGAATGTGGCCGTCCCCGCCCCGCCGCCCATGATATCGCTCAGGAACTGGGGGTCGGTCTTGACGGTGAACGGTGCGCCGTCGCTCTTGAGTGCCACGGTGACCAGCTTCGCGGTGTTCGGCAGGTCATCGGGGGGGAGCGACGGGATGGCGATCTTATGGGTATTCAGGCCACTGTTGGATACAATGACAGTCAGGGGTATATCGGCGCCCGGTGCAAACTCGTTGGTTCCGGCGATCGTCGCCGATAGATCAGGGCTTCCATAGAGGTACTTGACGCCTGCCGCCGATCCCGGCACAGCCAGAAGTGCCAGCAGGAGCATCAGTACGGGTACGTATTGCCAGCGCATGGATTCACCTTGTTGTTATGATAACAACAACATTTATTGCTGGACAGTATATATACATAGTGGCATGAAGGCACCCCGGGACGTCCCCACCCCCCTCCTTGAATCCCTCAAATCGCTGGGGCTTACCAAGTACGAAGCGCTTGTATACATCGGGCTTCTCAGAATGGTGGGCGCGACTGCAACGGAAGTTCATGAAATTTCTGGTGTGCCGCGCGCATCCGTCTACCCCGTCCTCGACCGTCTCGTCCAGAAGGAACTGGTCAGCGTCTCGCACACGACACCCAAGCGCTTCGGTGCGATTCCCCCCGACCAGGGCATCGAGAACCTGATGCGCCGGATAGAGGGCGATGCGGAGAGTGCTCAGGCCGCTCTCGATGCGATATACCGGGAGAGGAGGCTGGACAACCGGGGCGATCAGGAACTGATCTGGACGATCTACGGCGAAGAAAACATCAGAACCTGCCTCGCTGATATGTTTCGGAGTGCAGAACGGAGTGTTGAACTGTTTGCGACAGGGGACCTTCTCCGGCGAAGTGTTCTCTCGCTGCTTGACTCCATCCCTGAATCCGTGCAGGTTGAATTCGTTACCGAGCGCTGGACTGGCGAACAACCGTCCCGGTTCCATCTTCAGGTCCTTCCCCTCGCCGCCCTCTGTGAGACTCCGTCTTTTACGGAGAGGATGCTGCCTTATGAGCGCTCAGGCGTCTTCCTGGTGGATGATACCCGGGCGCTGCTCTGGATGGAAGGTGTCGATGGCCAGCCGTCCGCCCTCTACTCGGACTCCGTGGGGCTTGCGCTCTTCGTACGGCGGCATATCGCCACCATCATGGAATGGGCAAAGGCCGCGGTTCAATAATTTCCCTGATACCCATCTTTTGGATCTCGTTCAGCCCTCTGGACAGCCGATTCGTCATCGGCCGTCAGGTGTGGCTCTTGATGGGCGAGATGGTGTAGATATCCTGTGCTCTCTTCCGGGTGATAGGTCACCCTGGTCACGTAATCTCTGATGAGATGGCTGGTGAACTTCAGGGGGTGGAGTGCGGGCTGTGCGGGCTGTTTCCCTCTCCCTCAATCTGATCTCCTGTCGCCTGCACGGAGGGAAAACTTGTTCTACCTTCCTGTGGTAGTATACGATGAATGGAGAGTGGGATTCGGGAAAAAGCCCGGAGCGTGCTGAAGCAGATCCTTGCCGCGGCCTCATACGACGTCGAGGAGGTCAGCGAACCGCTGGATCTCTCTGCGATCGGGAGTGAGGATGCCCTGTTGGTGCTCTGCTCGGACGATCCGGAGGCAGTCAGGGGTTTCGATTCGATGATCTATCGCCTGCGCACCGGCGAAGAGGATTGGGTCTGCAGGAAACTGCTTTTCACCCTTGATCCGGCGGTGCAGGTGGAGGATTGTATACGGTGGGGGCCTGATGAGTTTGCCCTCCACGCGGGCAGGGCTGCGCTTGCCGAGGTACTCGGGCAGAGCCTGATTCTGGACATTTCTCCGCCAACGAGGACGGTTCGGCATGGGCATATCGAGGCCTCTCCCGCTGCTGTGGAGGAAGAGCCGCAGGAAGGGCCGGAGCTCCTCCACCTGCCGGTGAAGGTCTCTGAGAAGCGCGCCAGCGGCATCGCCGGGCTGCACGGGTCGGCGAAGTGCCGGTTCATTCCTTACTGGAACTACCGCTACGTGAGCACCGGCGAGCGTGAGGTGAAGGATCGGCTGGTATCGTTTGATTCCGAGGGTTCAGGAGCGATCAACGCCATCAACGGCCTGAAGATGGAGATCAATCCTGATGATATCGAGCAGAGTCCGGTTCCGTTCGGCTCCGAGGTCGTCTCCTCCCGGCTCGTGCAGGAGGATGTGGAGGAGCAGCTGTTACGGGATATCATCGACCGGCTCACCCAGAGGGTGCGGTTCCGCTACGAGAAAGGCGACGCTATCTTTTATGAGGAAAAAACCCTTAAACCCGACCGAAACAACATCAAGATCGATATCGTTATCGTCTACGTGCCTGTCTGGCAGGTGCGGGGCGGGAGCAAGATCGTTGAGGTCAACGGGTTCACGGGCGAGGTCCTCTCGATGCCGATGGACGAGGGTGTCGAACTGCTGTAAGGAGAGACCATGATCGTCGTCATCGGCGGCGGACCCGCAGGAAGGCTTGGGGCGATGCACCTTGCACGTGCCGGTGCAGAGGTCCGGCTCGTCGAGCAGCGCAGTATCGGTGGTCAGTGCCTCCATGAGCGATGCATGACGATCTGCGCCTTGAACGACGTTGCCCGCCTCATCGAGTGTGCCAGGATCCAGAAGGATCTCGGCATACTCGACTCGGTTCCGACTGTGTCCTACCCGGCTATACGAAGGCGGGTATCTGAAGTCCAGGAGAAACTCTCCTCAGTCCTCGATGCGGAGACCCGCCGGACGGGCGTTGAGGTGATCTACGGGGCCGAAGGGAGCCTTGAAGGCAACCGGGTCTTCATCGATGGCGAGGAGACCCGGGCGGATGCGGTCCTCGCCGCCACCGGGTCGCGGCCGGCAGTCCCCGATATACCCGGTACCGATCTCCCCGGTGTCTACACCTACCGGACGCTCCCCGCGATGGATGACCTCCCCCGCCGTATGGTGATCATCGGCGGCGGGGTGGTGGCAGCGGAGTTCGCCCATATATTCCACGCCTTCGGCGTCGAGGTCGATATGGTTGCCCGGCACGGCCTTCTCTGTGTTCTCGACGAGAAGATGCGTTCTGCCGCGCTCCGTGACCTTGCCGGGATCGGCATCCACGAGGATACTTCTGCCATGAGCATTGAGGGTGGCGGCCGGGTTCGTTCTGTCCTTCTCACCGACGGTTCTGAGATCGCGGCTGATGCCGTGCTGCTTGCGACCGGGCTCGTCCCCCACTCGGGGATGCTCCAGGGTCTCGACAAGAGGCCGAACGGCGCGATCGTCGTCGATCGGAGGATGCGGACGAGCGTTCCGGGCGTCTACGCTGCCGGCGATCTCATCGGCCCGCCCTATCTCACCCCCGCCGCCCGGAAGGAAGGAATGGTGGCGGCCGAGAACATCCTCGGCCGCGATACCATCATGAATTATGAGGGTATCCCGCAGTCGATGAGCCTCCGCTACGACTATGCTTTCACCACATCCGGCGACGGCGGCGTCACTCTCTCAGCCCCCGCCCCCGCCGGCCCTGGTTCGTTCTGGGATGTTGCGCGCGGTTGGGCAGGGTTTGCCCAGGTCAGGGTCGATCCCGAAGACGGTCGGCTGATCGGGGCGGCTGCCGCTGTTCCCGGGGCGTCGATCCTCCTCCCCTACATTGGCTACCTGATGCAGAAGGGCATCACCATCGACGATTTCGACGATATCGTTGAGATCCACCCTTCGACCGATGGCATATATGGGCTTGCCCGCTACGCATCAGGGATGCTCAGAAAGAAAGATGGGTGAGTTCCGGCGTTAGAGCTGCCGGAACATCTGCCCGAACTTCGGGATGAAATCTTTTTTCCGCGACATTACGCCTTCAAGCCGAACTGGCTGGTTGCGAAGATCCAGTTTGGCGATGCAGGCCTCGTCTCCGGCGGCGAAGAGATCGCTTGCGTTTGCGAATACATTTGTGAAGAGGGCGAAGAAACAGTCGACCCCCATCGTCGTCCGGAGATGATCGATCTCAGTGCGGATCTCGGTTGCGTGAGTCTCTGCGAAGTCAAACGACGATGTCATCACCTGCGAGACCATGATGCTCCGCCCGAAGAGGTTGTAGCGTTTCATGTCCCGGGTGAGGAGTTCCTCCTTTGGGAGGGCATCGAGATCCATGCCTTTCCTGATCAACTCCGGCCCGAACTCGGCTGGATCGACCCCGGCGATCTCTGCGAGATACTCAGCCGCCCGGACATCGACGGGCGTGGTCGTCGAGAGTTTCATCACCATCGTATCCGAGAGTATCCCGGAGAGGAGGAGCCCGGCGGTCGATGGCGTGGGTTCCACGCCCGCCTCGATGAACTTGTTTGCCACGATTGTCGAGGTCGATCCCACGGGATCGTTGAGGAACTTCACCGGCTTTAAGGTGGAGATCGCGCCGAGGCGGTGGTGATCGATGATCTCAAGTATGTCCGCCTGCTCAATCCCGTCGGCGGCCTGTGAGTACTCGTTATGGTCGAGGAGGATCACCGATTTCTGGACGTCCTGCATCAGTGTCGTCCGGGAGATAAGCCCGATATGACGCTTATCCTCCCCGACGACACAGGCTGTCCTGAATTTGGAGTTCGAGACGATCCCTTTTGCGTACTCGAGTGAGTCGTCCAGCCGCACTGTGGGGATATCCGTCTCCATGATCATGCGCGCCGGGAGGGAGAGGCTGATCATCTTGCCGACACTGAACGCATCAAGTGTTGTTGCGAGGACTGAAGCGCCCCTTGCCCGTGCGGCATCGATCACCCGCTCGCCTACCGGTGCTCCCTCTGCGATGATGAGCGCGGCGACCCCTGCCGATATCAAGGCGAGCTGGGCGGGTTCGTTATCCCCGACGATCGCGATATCCTCCGGTGTCATACTTGAGAGGGTGACGTGCAGGGCATCGATGACGGTGTAAACCCGCCCCTCCCCGAGCGTCTCGCGCGCCGGGACGACCGTCCGGGCATCCAGAATGCGGGCGAGGGTCTCAAGCGGCATCGGGACGAGCGATAATTGTTCGCGGGGGTTCTTCCGGACATATGCCCGGGCAAGGCCATACTCACTGACGAGGCCGAGCAGGGTCTCATCCTCATCTGTGATCGGCATGTTCCGCATATCGTAGGTGTCCATCAGGTCGGCTACATCGATTGCCGGGACATCCTGGCGGATGTTTCGGGTATCCAGCGGTATATCCGAGACAGAAGGTTCGACGCTTGCTACGTAGACCGGAGCCTCAACGCCGAACGTCTCGAGTGCAAACCGTGTCTCTGCATTCACTTCCCCGCACCGGGCTGCGATATACTTTCCCGGTTCGGCACGGTTGCGGAGTTCAGCATAACCGATGACGCTGCAGATGCTGTCGGTGTCGGGCTGTCTGTGGCCGATGATGATGATCTTGTTCTGTCCCATGCTCTCCTCGGGTTTCCGGCAGGAAGCCGGTTATCGTGAGAAGTATCGTTCTCTGTCATCAAAGGCTTTGTGCCGGGTACAGGAGGATGCCGGGAAGGGCTGATCCCGGGCGCTGCACGATACCACCACCTCCCGGGATCCGCCGCATGGTCGGGTGAAGCCCCTTCTGATGTGAGACCATGCGTAATTTCATAGCCATAGAGACCGGAAACTCTATGAGCACTTGTGGGGGGTGACATCTCCTCCTGTCAGGAAGTGCTCCGGCCTTATCCGGCCCTCAATACGATAGCAATACCCGGCTGTGATAGATGAATGCTTCAGATGATTACGTGGCTCGACAAGAATTTCGGCTCGCTCCAACCGACGCGAGCGATCATCATGAGGGCGCTGCGCCACCTGCGCCCCGCGGATCGGAAAAAGCTCTTCTCGACGGATATCCCGGAGATGCGGACTGCCGAAGGGCGTTGGTTTGAGGCGATCGTCTACGAGATGATCCTCGATCTCTCGCTCAAGACCAACCTCATCCTCTCCGTCGTTGCCCGGGGTGCCGACGGGCCCGCAAAGGTCCAGCGCGCACGACTCGGCCAGAACGGGCTCTTCTACTCAAACATCGGCGACATCAAGGTCAGGGGAAATGGTCAGGACCTCGCCGAGGTCGATCTCGTGCTCGTCGACCATACGGGCGCGCTGACGTTTGGCGAGATCATCACGTCTCCTGCCGACCTAAAGGAGTTTGAGGCGGAGATTCGCTACAAAAAACAGCTCTTCGGCTATCTCTACGGGCAGCCGACTGTGCCGTTTCTCCTCATCTCCTCCGTCGACATATCCCGGACGGCCGTCGTCCGCCGTCTCCTCAAGGAACCCGACAATGTCCTCCTGACCACCCCGACCTGTGAGGATCTGAAGACCCTGATCCGGCAGCGGGACATGAAACGGAGCCCCACCCGCAGGATCAAACATGAGAAGTTGATATCCATCACGGATATACCGCTCCGTCGGCCGTTTGATTACAAAAAACTGCACGATGAACGGCTGCAGAGCATCGTATCCACCGTCACGTCAAAGAAGGGTGCCGATGCGCTCGGCGCACCGGACGAGATACCGCCGATCGTGAAGAAAGTCATCTTCGGTGGCCTCTACCCTTCCGCCCTGCGGATGCTCGATTCCCGGTATCCCATCCGGATCAAGGGGAAAACCTATGATCCGGACACGATCCAGAAACAGTTCTCGAAGGTTGTTCTTGCCGTGAACATACCGGAGTACCGGCCGATCATCTACCTGCGAACACGGAATAAGAAGGAATACCTCAAGATGGTGCCGAACAGGACAGGCGGGTTCAAGTTCGAGAGCCGGCGCACCCCCCACATGGCAGGATTCTTCCTCTGGCTCGAATCCGTCCAGCCCTCGCTCGGAGCCGAACTGACACGAGAACTCCTCGATGCATTTCCTGCGATCTGCGTTCCTGACGTTGCTGGAAGACCGTAAGATACCTATGCGACTGCGGTACATATCTCTCCATGATCCTGGAATATGGTGATCCGGAATGGACCTGATCACCGAGTTCATCGGTTTTCTGGGGTTCAGCCTGGTCGCAGTTGCATCAATCACTGCAGTAATGAACCCGGCTTCCACGGTTGCCGTCTACACGGCGCTCACCGACGGGATGGGCAAGGCCGAACGCATGCAGGTCATCACGACCACCATGAAGATAGCCTTCATCGTGCTCGCTTTCTTCGCTCTCACCGGACAGCTGATATTTACAATCTTCAACATAACTGTTCCGGCGTTCCAGATAGCCGGCGGCATACTCCTGATCAGCGTTGCGACCGGGATGCTCGCCTCACGGGGCGAGGCCTACTCGGGTGCGGATCTGGAGAATATCGCCGTCGTCCCGCTGGCATTCCCGCTCTCGTGCGGTCCGGGGACGATCACGACGGTGATCTTGCTTGCATCAGGGCCTGAAGGAATCTGGGGTATCATCGCTGTCTTCCTCGGCATCATCGTGGCTCTTGCCGTATCCTATGTCGGGATGCTCTATGGCCCGAAGATTTTCTCTCTCATCGGGGAGAGTGGTCTCAGGGTCGTCCCGAAACTGATGGCGATCATCGTCCTTGCGATAGCCATCCAGTTCATCATCAACGGTGTTTCGGCGGCGATGCCCCAGCTGCTCACACACCTTGATCTCACTGGTATTGTATGATTGATAGCCAGGTAGCGTTCATCCGGGCGATCCAGGAACAGGCAGCGTGGCTTTCTGCCCCGGCGCACTTTTTTTCGGTTCTTGGGCACCCGGGGTGCTACCTGCTCATCATCGCCTACCTCTACTGGGGGAGAAACCCGCACCTCGGGCTCCGACTTGGTCTTCTCATGGGCATATCGGCCGGGATAAATGGGGTGCTCAAGGTCGTGCTCCACTTTCCCCGCCCTTACTGGGTGAGCCCTGATGTCAGGGCACTCGGGCACCACCCATCGTTCTCGCTGCCGTCGACGCATGCACAGGTGGCGGTGACGTTCTGGGGGCTCGCCGCCGCCACCGTCCGGCGGAGATGGTTCTCCATCGTTGCGGTCATCATTATCGCCCTCATCGGTGCGTCCCGTTTCGTCCTCGGCGTCCATTTTCCGACCGATATCGTCGTGGGGTTTCTGGTCGGGGTTGCCGTTCTCGGGGGCTTTCTTGCCCTCGAAAGGCCTGTTGGCCGCAAGATCGCTGTCCTCTCCCCCGGGGAAAAGGTGTTTGCCGCGTTTGCGGGCTCCCTTGTCCTGGTGCTGATCTCGGTCTCTGCTCTTGCGGTGCTCGGGGACTGGGAGGTTCCTGCATCCTGGGCAGCGCAAGCGATTGCCGGGTCCGGTGAGCCGATCGCCCCCCTCTCCCTCCGGGATGCCATGACGACGTCGGGGTTCTTCTTCGGGTTCGGGGCGGGTGCGGCACTGGATCGCCGTTCCGGGCGTGTATGTGCTGAAACGGCGAGATCCGTCTACCTGCTCCGCTACATCATCGGGATAGCTGTTGCCGGGGCGATCTGGTTCGGGTCCGGGCTGCTCGTCCCGCAGGATGCCGGTCTTGCCGCCCTCACCCTCCAGTATCTCCTGGCCGCCGCCGTCGGAGCATGGGTATCGTTCGGCGCTCCGGCGGTCTTTTTCCGCCTGGATTCGGCAGGTTGCTCCTGATGGAGCCCGCCCTCCATAGCCTTTTATCTCGCCGGGTCAACTTCTCTCATATGCTGCTAGAGGGGATTACCCTTGGCTGGATGCTGATCGTGGTCGGAGCAGCGCTGCTTCTGGTCGAGACCTATCATCCCGGTTTCTTCATTGCTGTTCCTGCCACGGTCATGATCATCCTCGGAGCGCTCTTCCTCCTCGGCGTCGATGTCCTCACCTCCCCGGTCAGCCTCGTCGTCGGGGTTCTCACGGCGATCGGAGCGGCCTCGGTCACGGTATGGCTCTACAGCCGTCTCACGCCCGGGCAGGAACCGCCGAAGACCCTCTCGCGGGACTCGCTCGTCGGCCTTGAGGGGACGGTGATCGCCGCGGTCGACCCGGAGACGCTTGCGGGGAAGGTGCGGATCGGGAGTATGGATTGGAGCGCCCGTTCTGAGTCGGGGGAGATCCCGGTCGGGAAAAAAATTATCGTCGTCCACTCAAAAGGGGTGCACGTCGTCGTGAGGGAGGTTTTATAGGATGCTTTTAACAGGGGATTTTCCATGGACAGGTCTTATCACTGTCTTTCTCATCATCGTCATCATCGTCATATTCGCCCGTGGCGTGGTGATTGTCCAGCCGTATGAACAGGGTCTCCAGATCCGTCTCGGCCAGTATATCGGGAGGATGAACCCCGGGTTCCGGTGGGTTGTCCCGCTGGTCACGGTGGTCAAGAAACTCGATCTCCGGACGGAGGTGATGGATGTTCCACGCCAGGAGGTGATCACGAAGGACAACTCTCCAACGAATGTGGATGCGATCGTCTACGTCAGGGTGATTGATCCTGAGAAGGCTTACTTTGAGGTGATGAACTACCGGTCGGCGACGGTGGCACTTGCCCAGACGAGTCTTCGTGGCATCATCGGCGACATGGAACTCGACGAGGTCCTCTACAACCGTGACATCATCAACGCCCGCCTCCGGGATATCCTGGACCGGGAGACCGATGCCTGGGGTGTGAAGGTCGAGCGGGTGGAGATCAAAGAGGTCGACCCGGTGGGCGCGGTCAAGCAGGCGATGACCGAGCAGACCGCGGCCGAGCGTGAACGGCGCGCTGCGATCCTCCGTGCGGACGGTGAAAAGCGGTCGGCGATCCTCCGGGCGGAGGGGAACCGGCAGAGCATCATCCTCGAGGCCGAAGGCGAGCGGCAGAGCAAGATCCTTCGTGCTGAAGGAGAACGGCAGAGCAGGATCCTCCAGGCGCAGGGCGAGGCGCAGGGGCTTCGCATCCTCTCGGTCGGCGCCCGGCCTCTGGATCGGCGGGCAATCACAGTGCTCTCGCTCGACGCGCTGAAGAAGATGGCCGAGGGCCAGGCAACGAAGATCATATTCCCGTTCGAGCTCTCGAGCGTCGTCAAACAGGCCGCTGAGTATCTCGGCGCCACGGTCGAGACTCCGGATCTCTCTGAAGGTGTTGAACTCCCGCCGGAGGATATCCTTGGAGATATCCCGAGCAAGGAGGAGCTTCGGGCGGCAGAAGAGGCGGCAAAGAGCATCGAGACCGATATCGATGCCGAGATGCATAAGAAGCCAGGCGGTGCAATCCCGCCCGGAGAGGATGCGGGACTATAAGCCCCGTTCCCGTCCACTCTTTTTGGGACGGCCGGATCTCCGCACTCCCGGCGGCATAGCCATGTTGCCGGTGCGGGAAGGGTTATTTTTGACTGTATCTGCCGTGCGCCTCCGCCTCAAAGCGAAATGGTTATTCTCTCTCTCATAAATTAACTCCTATGCGAGAGATATCAGCAATATTTGTTCTTCTTCTCCTTTCAGCGGCGGTCTTTTCCGGTGGATGCACGGGGCCGGAGACACCCTCTGTAGTGCCTGAAGATGGCGGGAATATCCTCATCGGTGCCCTCCTGCCGCTTTCAGGCGAGTACGCCGGGGGAGGGGAGGCGAGCCGGATCGCTATCGAGGTTGCGGCCGGGGATATCAACGACTACTTTGCCTCGGCCGGTTCGGATCGGCGTGTCGGGATACTCGTCGAGGACACCAGAGCGGATCCCGCCGTCGCGCTTGAGCGCCTCCAGGCGCTCGAAGGGCAGGGGGTGCGGATTGTCATCGGACCCGGCACCAGCGCTGAACTCGAGGCGATCCGGGAATATGCCGACGAGCACGGGATCCTGATCGTCAGCACGATGAGCACGGCGCCCTCACTTGCCATTGCAGGCGATAACATCTACCGGCTTGTGCCGCCCGATATCTACCAGGCCGACGTCATGGCATATTACCTGCAAAAACAGGGTGTAACAGCGATTGTGCCGGTCTGGCGCGGTGACGTCTGGGGCGATGAACTGGAGCGGCTGACGGCATCAGCGTTTATGCGAGGGGGTGGCAAGGTGCTTGATGGTGTCAGGTATACGCCGGATCAGAAGGATTACGGCACGGTGACGGCAGACCTCGATGCCCGGGTTGCCCGGGCGGTAGCGACGAACGGAGAGAAGAGGGTCGCCGTTTACCTGGTCAGCCTCGATGAGGTGGAGCAGGTTATGGAGGCGGCTATGGTGCGGGAGAGCCTTTCAAAGGTCAGGTGGTATGGGTGTGACGGCAATGTCCTCCTCGATGGACTGGTGACGGGCAAGTCCGCCCGGTTTGCGGAGCAGACGAAGTTCACCTGTCCGGCGCTCTGGAAGCAGGAGAGCGTCGCGGCGAACACGGCCACCATTCAGGAGATGCGGGAACGCCTCGGACGGCACCCCGACGGCTACGGCCTTGCGGCCTATGACGCCCTCTGGATCGCCACCATGGCCGGGATGGAGGCGGGTTCCGGGGATATCGTCACGTTGAAGGCCGCCTTTGAGAGGGGCGCCGGGGAGTCCGGCGGGCCCCTGTTCGGGCCGGTGCGCCTGAACAGTGCCGGCGACCTGTCGAGTGCGCACTACACCTTCTGGACGGTGAGCGCCGACGGCGGCGCCTACCGGTGGGTGCCGGTCGTCCAGTACGGCATCCGGTCGGTAGGCGCTACTCCCGAGATCGAGTGGGTCGGCGCCTGAGTTCCGGGGTCACTATCCCGGGTTCTTTTTTATTCGTGCCGGTTCAGTTTCACACCTCGCGGCGCACGTTAATGGTTGAAGGAATACGACAGTGCAGATGTGAATTTTCCCCGTGGTGATGGGAGCTGTTCATGTGCAGGTGTGGCATGGCTCACGATCATGCCCGTTGCAATGGCGTGGGGGGAACTTCGGTGTCGTTATGTAATAAGGGGTATTAACCATAGTAGAATAGTGGCCATGAGTTCAAGACCGTTTCATCCGCCGGGAGCGCTCCCTCCTTTCGCCGAGAGATTGATCCTCATCAATAAATCAGGGCAGGATCAGCCGTTGGAGAATTACGTGCCGACCGGGGTCTTTGAAGTGGCCAGGACTGATGGACAGCGGGCCATCCCGAAGATAGCAAAGGATCTCTCATTGATGAAGGAGATCGAGGCCATCTCTGGAAATCTGCCGACAAACCACCGTTTCGTAAATGCAGATAGCCGTAATCTTGCATTCCTTCCTGATGAAAGTGTCCATCTGGTCGTGACGTCACCTCCCTACTGGACTCTGAAGAAATACCCCGAGAAAGATGAGCAACTTGGTCAGATCGCGGATTACGAAACCTTCCTGGAGGAACTTGACAGGGTCTGGGGGCATATCTATCGGGTTCTCGTTCCCGGAGGGCGTCTGGTCATCGTTGTCGGTGATGTTTGCCTCCCCCGGAGGGAGGTTGGGCGCCATATTGTCATGCCTCTCCATGCAAGCATTCAGGAGCACTGCCGCAAGATTGGGTTTGACAACCTGGCACCGATCATATGGTACAAGATTGCCAATGCCTGTTTCGAGGCAGATTCCCCGGGATCGTTCCTGGGAAAAACCCTATGAACCCAATGGGATCGTCAAGAACGATATCGAATACATCCTCTTCCAGAGAAAGCCAGGAGGCTATCGGAGTCCCACACTTGAAGCGCGACTGCTCTCGATCATATCCGAGGAGAACCAGAAGGCATGGTTCCGACAGATCTGGGATCTCAAAGGAGCATCGACGAAAGAGCATCCTGCACCCTATCCTCTGGAACTGGCTGAGAGGCTTGTGCGGATGTTCTCTTTCGTGGGCGACACCGTTCTCGATCCGTTTGGTGGTACGGGAACGACTGCTCTTGCTGCCGCGCGGTGGGGGAGAAACAGTATCAGTGTTGAGATCGAGGAGAAATACTTCGCGATGGAGATTGAACGATTTAGTCATCAGGCAAAACAGTCTCGATTGTTCTGATTGAGGCAGATTCATGGTGAGCGAGAAAATTCTCCGGAAAATCTCCCGGGAGGACTATTTTTCCTGTGCGGTGCGATATTTCTGGGATAAGAGAGCATCTCAGGCAAAGGATCAGAATGACCGGGGCATACGGGATCAGGGCTTTCGTTCGGAGGCGACGGGCGGAAAGCATATGGATGGATTCTTCTCGCTGATCCGAAAGCTTCTGGTGGATATCGGAGTCCCTGAGGGCGATATCTGCACGCAGAGGAGATCGCTTAACCTTCCGGGATACTTCCGCGCGGAGAAGCAGTGGGATCTTATCGTCATCAAACACCACCCCGACGGGAAGAGGGAACTTGTTGCCGTCCTCGAGCTGAAGTCCCAAAAGAGGCCGTCGTTTGGGAACAACATCAACAACCAGACCGAGGAAGTCTTAGGAAGCGCGTACGATCTCTGGACGGCCTACCGCGAGGGAGCGTTCAGATCGTCCCCTTCTCCCTGGTTGGGCTATATGCTGCTGCTTGAGGATTGTGAGAGGTCTCGAAGAAGCGTGAGGAATAATGAGCCGCATTTTGACGTTTTTCCAGAGTTTAAGGGAGCCTCTTATGTCGAACGCTATCACCAGACCTGCCTGAAGCTGGTCCGGGAGAGGGTCTACTCGGAGGTCTGTTATCTGCTTGCGCAGGAAGAGGATAAGATGCAGCCCCGGAATTACTCTGAACCGGATGAAATCCTGTCGGGGCATCGGTTCCTGCGCTCGCTGTGTTCGCACCTGAACAACTTTTATGAGATACGGTAACTACTTTCCTTCCCTTTGCAAACCCTTTCACAGTTTTTCCTGTAATTTCTTCTGCCGTTCACAGAGCCCGTATCATCTGCATTGATGACAGCTTCATGCCGGAAGCATGGGATGGCCCTGGAGAGGACTCATGCATGGGCTGCTCACCATATCGCCACGCACTGCCTCCTTCCAGTGTGGGGGGTTACAAAGGAGAGCCATATGGATGGAGGGATAGGGAAGGGGGGCTACAGGAGCAGCTCCCATGGTGGTAAAAAAAAAGAGGTCGCCCTCGCAAACCCTTTTGTAGATTCTCCTGCAGTTTACCCCACCGTCATCACAAACCGCAGCGCCGCGACGACCATCGGCATCGTGATGAGGAGGATCAGCATCACCGTGACGAATCCGCTGATTGAGGCGACGACCTGCTGCGCCGCATGCCGCGACCAGCCCCGGCGCTCGAAGAACCGTTCCACGCCCTCCTTCATTATATAGCCGCCGTCGAGCGGGACGATCGGTATGGCGTTGAACATCCCCACGAGCAGGTTGAACCACCCCGTCCAGAAGAGGAGGTGGACCGTGCCCCAGAAGAAGGGGAACGGCTCCTCCCAGGCCATCTGCTCAGGGGTATCGGTGAGCAGGATCCCGAGCTGCTGAGTGTTGCCCTGGATGAAGGCGTCGATCGGGGCTATAGTCAGGTAGAGCGGCGCGAGGAAGCCGAGGTTTGCTATGTTCCCGATATGCTCCTTCACCGCGGGAGCGTTGTAGTAGTAGACTCCCATGAACCCGGAGTCACGATCGTCGCCGAGCGCCTCCGGCCACGCGGAGAGGGTGAGGGTGTAGGTACTCTCGCTCCCGCCCTTTATGGCGGTCAGGGCGACGGTCTCCCCCGGCCGTTTCCCGTCCATGACCGCCGCCACCTCTTCCTGGTTTACCACGGGAATACCGTTTATGCTCGTGATGACCGAGTAGCCCGGGATGCCCGCATCGGCCGCAGGGTAGTCCTGGTAGACCCCCTGGACGAGCGGAACCGCAAGTGGCGTCGCCATCCCCACCAGAAGGAACATCGCCACAAAGCACGCGAGGCCGAAGACGATGTTGTTCGTTATCCCGGCGCCGAACATACGGATCTTCGGCATCCCTTTCGCTGCTTCTACATCCTCTTCGTCGGGCTCGACGAACGCTCCTATCGGGATGACGGCGATGAGGAGACCCATGCTTTTCACCCGCATATCCTCGACCCGGGCGAGGATGGCATGGCCAAACTCATGGATGACGATCGTGAGAAGGAGGCCGATGAAGACGGCTGCGGTGATCGGGATCGCCTGATTGACGCCCGGTATCGCAAGAAGGTTCCTTGGATCGTAGATCCCGGTCGGTTCAGGGGTATGCACCAGAAGCTGGGGCACTGCAAGGAGCAGGGCGAGTGTCATGAAGACCGAGACCACGACGACCAGCAGGACGCCGAGCGTCGCATAGACCCGGAGCGCCGGCCCGAACTTCCGGAACCAGTCAAAAAAACCGACCCGCTCGGTCTTGATGGCGAGGATGGGCCCAAAGAACATGATGTGGTTGGGAAATAACCCCCGGTCACGGATGTAGTAGGCAATCAGGAGGTATGCCGCGACCAGAAGAAGAAGTATCTGGAGCCAGATCATCACTCACGGTTGGCGCGCAGGGGGCTTAATATCTTCCCGGTTATGAAAAATCTTCCATCGTCTTCTGGCAGAGGTTCGCCACCGTCTTCCAGCTCCGGCGGGCGCAGGGCGGCGGGCTCCCACGATCCCGGATGTATCCGCGGAGGAACTCGATGGTCGCAGGGTCGGAGGGGTAGCCGCTCCCGATAGTTCCATACTGCTGTTCAAGTTCCTGGATCGCCCGGTCACGGGTGACCTTCGCGATGACGCTCGCCGCGCCGACGATCTTGTAGCGGGCGTCAGCATGGTGTTCGGCAACGATCTCACAGGGGTAGTTGAGATGGCCTGCAACCGTCCGTGCATAACGCTCCGCGTTCACGTCGCAGGCATCCACGTAGGCGTACTCCGGCTGGAGCCCCATGATAGCCTCGGCGTGAAGTTCAGCCACGCAGGCGTTCATATTCATCCTGCTCCGTGCCTCATCGATCCCGGCGGCGTCGATAGTGACGATCGATATCGAAAAATCGCGGAAGATATCTTCGTAGAGCGCCTCACGCTGTTTTGGCCGAAGCACTTTTGAATCCTGGATGGGAAGCCCCTCAAGTTCACCGATCTCGCGGCACCCGACGGCTGCAACCACCATCGGGCCGAGGACCGAACCTTTCCCTGCTTCATCTACTCCACAGATCACACAATCTGGTTTATTCGCAAGGTATTTCAATGCTGACGGTTGAATCCAGATGGATGTACACGATCATCGTCGGCCTCGGCGGAATCGGCCGGAATCTGACAGCGATAGCCGTGAACGCCGGTGACTCTGTGGTGGTGATCGACCAGGACGAGGAGCGTGCAAGCGACATCCTGGAGCACTACGATGTTCTTGCCATCACCGGGAACGCGACCGACAAATCAGTCCTTGAGGATGCCGGGATCGCTCGGGCGGACGCCCTTGTCGCCACGACGAGCGATGATGCCGTGAACCTGATGACCTGCTGGCTCGCGAAACGCTACAACGTGAGAAACGTCGTCTCGATCGTCAACCAGAAGGAACACTCCGATCTCTTCAATGAGGTGGGCGTCCGGATCAGCGAGAATCCCGACGAGCTGGTGGCGATCCGCCTCTATTACTGGGCGAAGAGCCCGAACCTCCAGCAGGTCGCCTCGCTCCCCGGCGGCACCATCTTCGAGATCGTCGCCGACGAAGGCGCACCCATCGTCGACCACGAGATCCGCGCCCTCGAGGTACGCGACATCGTCTTCATCGCCATCCGGCGTGCGGGAGGTGATCTCATCATCCCGAGCGGCACCGTCCGTATCCGGCCGGGCGATGTTATCACGGTCTTCACAAAAAAAGAGGCGGAGGCGGAGACCTTAAAGAC
>JAAZGM010000232.1 GCA_012511245.1 Methanomicrobiales archaeon
CTCCTCCTCTGAGGAACTACCCTCTTTTTCAGGCCCTCTTCAGGATGAACCGGAACGCCGCGCCGCATTCGGGGCGTCCCGGCGCCCGGTCGCCGACCCATACCCGGCCGCCGTAACGCGTAATCAGCATCCGGGTGATATAGAGCCCGAGACCCTGGCCGCTTTTGCAGTTCCGGCTCTGCCCGAATCGCATGAATATGGCGTCTTTCATCGCATCGGGAATCCCCGGCCCGGTGTCCTCGACAACAACCATGACCTCGCCGTCGTTCTCCTCCACCCGGATGGTGACCTCGACCTCCGCTCCCCCGAACTTGATGGCGTTCCCGATCAGGTTCGTGAAGACCTCGGGAAGGAGCGCGTCGGCCATGACCGCGAGATTCGTGCCGCCGTAACGGATCCGGCTCCCGGGGAAGATCGCGATCTCGTCCCGGATAACCCCGTCGAGGTCTACCGGAACGAGCACCGCCGATTCCTTGTGGATCCGGCGGATTGTCGAGACGTTCCGCAGAATCTCGACGCTTTTGCGGATACTGCTCTGAAGTTTCTGTGCGTGGTCTCTTCCTTTCCCTTCGAGCATATCGACGAGGAGATCGGCGTAGAGGCCCGAGACGTTCTCGGCGTTCCTGATGTCATGGCCGAGGATGTCGAGGTAGAGGTTTGCCTCCCGTTCGGCCATCTCAAGCTGCCGGATCAGCAGGGTGCGCTCGACGGAGGTGCCGATCTCCCTTCCGATGGCCGTAAGGATGGAGCGGTCGGCGGCGGTGAACCGCTTGCCCTCCCCGGAGACCACATTCAGCGCCCCAATGACCTTCCCGTGCGCCGTGATCGGGATGCTCGCATACTGGTGCGGTGTCCCCTCCCCCGGGTAGCGGAGATCCGGGTGATCGTCGAAGAAGAGGGGGTTTCCTGCCACCAGCACCTCCACGTAGGGCTGCACGGTGATGTCGGGGATGCACGGCTGCGGAGAAAAGCCATCAGGAAGACTCTGCACGCAGACGAGCCGCGCTCTCTCCCTCCCCGGTTCGATCAGGTAGATGCCGCCGCCGGAGAGATCGAGGAGGGAGAGGATCGCCGCGAGCACCCGTTCCAGGACCTCATCGACATCCGTTGCGGACGCCGATACCCCGATGATCCTGTTCAGGATCGAGAGTTCCCGGTTATGGGCCTGGATCTCCGCCTCGGCCTGTTTCTGGCTGGTGATGTCGGTGAGCGAAGCCGTGATGCAGAGGGGAACTCCGTCGCCGTCCCTGACCAGGCTTCCGGAGAACATGGCATAAAACGTCGTTTCATCCCGCCTTCTGCCGATCCGTTCTCCGGTGTGCCTGCCGGTGCGGACGACGTTCTCAAACGCACTTCGGCTCTCTTCCTCGTTCTGCCAGAGTTCCGTGACCCGCTTCCCGATCACCTCGGTCGGGGAGTCGTAGCCCCACATGGAGAGAAACGCCCGGTTGACGTAGATCAGGCGGCCGTCGAGGTCGGCGACGGCGAACGCGCTCAATGATGACGCTATCGCCATATCCCTGATCCGGAGTTCCTGCTCGGCCTGCTTGCGTTCGGTGATCTCGATCCCCGACCCCATCGTGCAGATCCGCCTGCCCGCTTCATCGGTGACGACAGAGAGGAAGAGCTGCATGGGGAAGGTCGAGCCGTCTTTTCGTCGCGATTTCACCTCGCCCGACCAGGCGCCGTCCCGGATGAGTTTCTCTCCGATCTGGTTCATCTCTCCCGGGTCGGCCCAGAGCACCGAGACGTGCTGCCCGATGATCTCCTCCTCCTCCCACCCGTGTATGGCGAGGGAGGCGCGGTTGGCGTAGATGATCCTTCCGTCGTAGTCGGAGAGAGAGATGCCTTCGAGCGCCGACGCTATTGCCATATCCTTGATCCGGAGTTCGAGTTCGGCCTGCCGCTGCCCGGTAACGTCGCGGAGGGAGTGGAGCGTCCCGGTAACCCGTCCGGAATCGTCGGTTAAGGTGCTGAGCGTCTCGTCGACGGATATTACCTCTCCATCTCTCTTCCGGTGACCGACGACACCGCGCCAGGTTCCGGATGAGCGGAGGGCATTCTTCGCCCCCTCTTCGTCGCCCGGACGGAGCCACTCGATGGTGAAGAGTTCCGGGATCGGCCGGCCGAGAGCCTCGCCGGAAGGAATGCCGTAAAGCCGCTCCGCCGCCTGGTTCATGTAGGTGATCCTCTCATCCGTGTCGGCCGCGATCACGGTGTCCTCCACCTGCGAGAGCACCTGGGCCTGGAACCGGAGCCGTTCTTCCGCCCGTTTTCGTTCGGTGATGTCGCGGCCGATCCCGAACAGGCTCCGGGCGGTGCCGTCGGCTTCAACCACCGGGATGAGGCGCGCCTCAAGCCATATCCCTCCGCCGTCACCGGGAATCTGTCCCTCCGCGGTGAAGATCTTCCCTGGAGACTCCGCTACGGCCCGGAGCGCCGGAAGCCACCCTCGAACGAGATCCGGCGGGAACAGTTCCCTGATGTTCTTTCCCCGCAGGCTCTCCGGGTCTGCGCCGATCAGGCGGCTGCCGGCACTGTTCACGAAGAGGACCTCGCCGTC
>JAAZGM010000035.1 GCA_012511245.1 Methanomicrobiales archaeon
GCAGGACACCGTCCTCACATTCTTCACGAACTGCAAAAACCTCGTCGACCACGGCAAGACCATCCTCGTAACCCTCCATACCTATGCCTTCGTCGAGGACTCCCTCGTTCGCATCCGTTCGATCTGCGACGCTCACATCTTCATGAAAAAGGCGCTCGTCGGCGGCAAATACGTCATGATGATTGATGTCGTCAAGGTGCGCGGCACACGAAAGACCACTGGAAACATCATCAGTTTCGAGGTTCACCCCGGGTACGGCATCAAGGTCATCCCCATCTCGGTTGCAAAGGTGTAAAGAGATGGCATCAGCGCTGGAAGCAACCGTCACCCTTCCTTTCGAGCCGGAGTACATCGACGAAGGAAACGACTGCTACAACAACGTCGAATCCTGTGCACTCTACCGGATGCTCCCGGCAAACGCCCGCGACTACGTCAGGGCAAACCCCCACCTCCTCGAGTACCTCCACATCCTGCCGGTCAACACCGTCGGTATCCCGCTCTTCCTCTCGGAACTGAAGCGTGACCTGAAATCGATGGAGAACCCGAACATCATCTACCCCGTGAACGAGACGACGTTCATCCATATCTTCCCCGACCCAAACGACGTCCGGAATTGGTACATCCCGATTGAACCGTCGTTCCTGCATTCCATCAAGGAAGTTCTCCCGGTGATCGAGGAGAAACTGATCGACCTCATCGATGTCCTCGATGAAGAACCGGTGACCGAACAGGCGCGGATAGGGGTGTTGAAGAACTTCGTCCGGCAGCTCGTCTACGTCAAGCAGCCGGATGAGGTGATCGACGAATCGCTGCTTGCTGGTGGAAAGCCAAAAGACCTCATGATCCGGGTGAAGACCTTCCTCACCTCCGAGATCGGTGCGCCGGCAAAACTGCAGAACACCGATCGCCCCATGCTCACCGACGGGCGAATCATCCTCTCCCAGCAGGAATACCGGGCGCTCGAGTACATGATCGTCCGCGACAAGATCGAGATGGGGACGCTCAAACCGTTCCTCTCCGACAGATACATCGAGGATATCACCTGTAACGGCGTCGGCCCAATCTTCATTGAACACAAGATCTTCAAAGGGCTGAAATCGGTCATCGGGTTTCAAGACTCAAAGGAGCTCGACAACTTCGTCATCAAACTCGCTGAACGGATCAAACAGCCGCTGACATACCGAAACCCCATCGTGGACTCAACCCTCCCCGACGGTTCGCGTATCAACATCGTCTACGGAACCGAGATCAGCAAGCACGGGAGCAACTTCACCATCCGTAAGGTGAACGAAGTGCCCTTGAGCATCCTGCAGATCATCGAGAGTGGGGCATGCGACTACATGATGGCCGCATACCTCTGGATCTGCCTTGAGTACGGTATGTCGATATTCGTCTCCGGCGAGACCGCGAGCGGCAAGACGACCACCTTGAACGCCCTCACGACATTCATCCCGCCCGAGAACAAGATCGTCACCATCGAGGACACCCCCGAGCTGACCGTCCCCCACCGGAACTGGACGCGCGAGGTCGCCAAGACCAAGGGGAAGGGCGAAGGAGAGGGTTCAGAGATCACGATGTTCGACCTCCTCAAGGCGGCTCTCCGCCAGCGTCCGAACCAGATCCTGGTCGGTGAGATCCGTGGTGTGGAAGGCTCCGTTGCCTTCTCGGCTATGCAGACCGGTCACCCGGTGATGAGCACGTTCCACGCAGCATCGGTCGAAAAACTGATCCAGCGTCTCTGCGGCGACCCGATCAACATCCCAAAGACCTACGTCGACAACCTGAACCTGGTCATCATCCAGAGCGCCGTGAAACTCCCCCAGGGTGGAACCGTGCGACGGATGCTCAGCATCAACGAACTCGTGGGCTACGACCCCGAGACGCAGGGGTTCTCCTTCATGGCAGCGTTTGTCTGGGACCCCGCCACCGACTCCTTCACGTTCACCGGAAAAGGAAGCAGTTACCTCCTCGAGAACAAGATCGCAACGATGCTCGGCATCCCCGAGAACCGGCGGGCCGAGATCTACGATGAGATTGATAAACGCGCCGGGATCCTGGAACGGCTCCACAAGGCAGGATACACCCAGTTCTGGGATCTCTTCCACATGACGACAAAGATCAAGAAGCAGGGTCTGCTCAAGATCGAGGTGTAGGAGTTGTTTGAGGACCTGGCCGAACGGTTGCGAGCGGCAAATCAAGGAAAACTCCCGTTCGAAGAGCAGGTTGAGAACCTCGGTGAACTCCACTCCTCCATCCTTGAGAACAGGAAGATGGAGCAGGATCTGCTCCTCATGTACACCTACATGGCCGCGATCACCACGTCGACCGTGACCCGGCCTGAGATCTTCCAGTATACGTCTGAACGGTTCGAGTACATCCCATCACGCTACATAGCAAAGGTGCAGCGCCTTGTCGCCGGGTGGGGGCAGAATTACTCAAGCGCCCTTCGGGCGGTTGCGGAACGGTGTCGGAACACATCCCTCCAGAGCATGCTCAACCGCTACGCAAACTCCATCGATTCCGGTGTCCCGGACGATGACTTCATCACCACAGAACTTATGAGCATCAGGAGCATCTACCGCAACTCGTTCGAACAGGGGATCGAACTCCTGAAGAAATGGGGCGACGCCTACATTGCGATGCTCCTCTCCGGCGCGCTCGTTGCGATCATCATCATGATATCGGTGGCCATCTATGCCCCTGATGGGATCGAGTCGGCGCTGAACTCTTCCTACTTCATCATTCTCGCCATATCGGCTTTTGGCCTCACGATCATGTACCGGGCGGTTCCCGACGACCCCCGGACACACGGCCTTGTTGAGATATGTTCACGAGAGCAGGGCATCATCCGGCGGTTGGAACGTCTGATCCTGCCGGTAACCGCTGCAATAGGACTGATGCTCATCATCGTCGGCGTCAACGCAGGCATCATCTTCCTGCTTGTCGGCCTCCTCCTGATGCCGCTCGGTGTCATCGGCTACATCGATGATGCAAACGTCATCAACCGGGACAACGATTTTGCCACGTTCATCCGTGGCCTCGGATCGATCATGGGCGGCAAGGGCATCACCACCGGCGATGCACTCCGGGAAATTGACCGAAAATCGCTCTTCCATCTCGAACCGTTCATCAACTCCGTCTCACTGAAACTGAACCTCGGGCTCGACGAGGCCGGGAGCTGGAAGAAGTTCATCGGGGAGACCGGCAGTTACCTGATCTACAAGTACATGAACATCTTTCGCGATGCAGTGGCGCTCGGCGGCTCACCGGATGCGATCGGGAAGATCGTCAGCTCATCGATGCTTGAGCAGGTGCTGCTCAGGAGGAAGCGCGACATGATGGTGAAGGGGTTCGTCGTTCTGCTCGTCCCGATGCACGGGGCGATGATCGGCATATTCGTCTTCCTCTTTGAGATCCTTCTTGCCATGTCCCGGGCCGTTACGGAGGTAATGGACCGATTTTCAGACTCTACGGCTGCGCTTACGGGGGGATCGGCCTCCATCGGCAGCAGTATGGGAGCATCGCTAAATATCTTCGCTAACTTCCCCGAGGATACGATGCGCACCTATGTCGTGACGATCCTCTTAATGCTGACCATTGCAAATATACTGGCAGGGAAGATTGTCATGGGCGGCGACCGGTACCTGTACTACTTCTTCACAAGCCTGCTCTGCGTGGCGACCGGTGTCGTTTACATCGTTGCACCGTTCATCGTGGACGTGTTCTTCAATATCCCGGTATTCACGGAGGTGTGACGATGAAAGAGAGTTTACGCCGGCCACTGCTCTTCCTGATAACCGTCGGAACAGGCATTGTGTTCATCGCCTTCGATGCAACCGCCGAGATCATCATCGCAGGCACTGTTCTTGCAGGGTTTCTCGCGCTCGTTGCCACCGGGGCTCTCGACCTTGCGGAACTGAGACCGTCGAGGCTGCGTGCCGCGCTCCGAGAACAGAAGGAGAAGAAGGGTGTTCCACCAGAGGCGGAAAAACCGGATGCTCCGGCAGAGAGTCCATCCTCTGCTGCAAAGCCCCCGTCCTCCGGGGTCGATATCTCCGGCATGTTCGGGACGCTCAGGACATCGATCATGGAGGCGATTGCGCACGCTCGCGCTTCTGAAAGTGAGAAAAAGAGCAGTATCAAGAAGATCGATGCCGTACTCGATCAGGCTGTCGAAGGGACAGTGCACGAGATAACCCCGGCTCCCCCGAAGACCGGCGGGGGTGCTGATGATCCCCTCGCTTCTCTTGCAGATCTCGATATCGATTCACTGGAGGGTCTCGATATCGATGGTGATACGTCCGGCTCCGGGGCGATCTTCGATCCCGACCAGATCTCTCTTCTCTCGGCAGAGGATGAGAATACCATATCAGACATCCTCAAATCGCACCAGAATGAACTCGACGATTTTGACCTCCCATCGAGTATCGATCTCGCCGGAGACGCTCTTCTGGCAGCAGATATCCCGGAACTGCCCGGCGATGGCGGCATGCTGGATATGAGTGCACTGAGTGACGAACTCTCCATGCTCGACGACCTGGATCTCGATGAGATCGAGATCGAGGGCGAGGAAGAAGAGGAGATCGACGTCGATGAACCCCACCCGGAGGAGGATGTCCTCGAGGAGATAGAGGCAAAAGAGGACTTTGACATGGTCTCTTTTGCAGCCGGCGGTGCGATCGAGGATGACCTGATCTCATCACTCAAAGCCGACTCGAAGAAGAAGAAGTTCGTTGAGGATATCAGCCTGGTCCGTGAACTGAAAGGGGAAAAGTACCCTGCAAAAGACCTGGCAGCGGAACTCGAGGAAATCCTCGCGATGATGGAAACACAACGCTGATGGTATTGCACGGGATATATTAGTGCAGAGGAGGTGAGGATGGGAGCAATGAAATCGGTTCCGGTAAAGGTCGAGCACGAAGGCAAATGGATCCCGACGACGATGGGTATCGCGGAAGACCGCTTCCGCATCGATGCACCCCTGAATCAAGTGATCTTCTATAAGTCTGTGGTTGATCTTGACGAAAAGAAGAACCAGGTGATCATCACCGCCGGAGGGGAAGGGGAGGCTGTCTACCGTATCGCGTCGGTAGAGAAGGTCCTTCGGATCGTAAAGAGGTTCATCATCACCCAGGCCAGCGCCTACCGGTTGAACGCCTTCTTCATGTCGCCCGCAATCCGCGGCGGGGTGCTTGTCCAGAACACCCAGTGGGAGAAGGGTGTGATTGCCGTCATGAAGACCGGGATCTGGTTCGTCAGCCAGGAGAAACAGGTCTGCATTCTCCTTGACGAGGTGACGGGCATCGAACTCACGTCACGCGAGATCCAGGAGAAGAATCTCGATGTCGTGAAGATCGACCATCTTGCCGAGAACGAGGTCGTGACAAGTTTCGTCCTCTGCCCGCTGACAACACTCCAGGTTCTCTATAACTTCCTCAAGGAAGCGACAGACGAGACCGAGGTCCGCGAGGAGATCGATCCCCTGACCGGGCAGGTGGCCATGCTGGTCTACAGCGGGATGGACTCAAGCACCATCGAGAATATGCTGAAACTTGCACATAAGGATCTCGATGCCGTCTACGAGAGTCTTCTCGACTCAGGCCTTGCTGAAGTGCTGTATATCAGAAAGGAAATACAACTCACTCCAAAAGGCGTAAGATACATATCAGAGTCTGTAAAATCTTCAATAGACTAGAAAATTGTTTCTTTGAAATACGAAGGCATATATAATCATTTTACCAAATATTCGAATGAGTGATCTTTCATGGGGAGAATCCTGATCGTCGATGATACAATGTTTATGAGGACGTTGTTGAAGAACATCCTCTTCTCCGGCGGGCATGATATCGTCGGTGAGGCAGCAGATGGGGCGGAAGCTGTTGCCAGGTACCAGGAACTGAAGCCCGATCTCGTCACGATGGATGTCGTCATGCCGAAGGTGAACGGGATTGAGGCGCTCAAGGCGATCAAGGCCGCTGATCCCGCAGCAAAGGTCATCATGTGCACAGCGGTCGGTCAGGAGCAGATGGTAAAACTCGCCGTCAAGAGCGGTGCGAGAGGTTATATTGTGAAGCCGTTCCAGGCTCCGAAAGTTCTCGAAGAAGTCAAGAACGTCCTCAGTGCGTAATTATGATACGGGTTCTGATCGTCGACGATTCACTCTTTATCCGCACAATACTCCGGGATCTCCTCAAGGATAGTCCGGACATTGAAGTAGTCGGAACTGCGGTCAACGGCATCGATGCCCTTGAGAAGATATCCGGCCTGAAACCCGACGTCGTCACGCTCGACATCGAGATGCCCCGAATGAACGGCCTTGAGACGCTTGAAGCGCTCTCGGAGGTTCGTTCGAAACCGAAGGTGATCGTCCTGAGCACCCTGACATCACGCCAGGCCGATATGACCCACAAGGCGTTGCGGCTCGGGGCGGACGATTTCATGCTCAAGCCGAAGGATGTCCCGAACGTCAGGGGCATCGAGCGGGAACTCATCCAGAAGATCAAGAACCTTGTCGCACTCCCGACGGTCGTAAAACCGACCACAATCGCCCGGAATGATGCGGACGCAGCCGTCGTGATAGGCTCCTCCGCTGGGGGGCCGCCGATGCTCGATATGCTCCTCTCCGCGCTTCCGCCGGACCTGCCCGCCGCGGTCGTCGTCACCCAGCATATGCCCGAGGGGTTCACCGCATCGCTCGCCGAGCGCCTGAATCGGGTCTCCGCCCTCCCTGTCAA
>JAAZGM010000233.1 GCA_012511245.1 Methanomicrobiales archaeon
CTCAGGGAGGCGATCGCCGGGATGGAGACGGCGGAGGGGAACGAAGAGGTTCATCCCCGGCTCCGCGACATCTCCCGAAAGGCGCTTCCGGGGTTCACGAAGTCCATGGGGCAGATCCTCTCCCGGGAGCCTTCCGGTGACCCTGAAGCGTTCTACGCGACCGCCGCCGAGATCCTGAAGGGCTCGCTCAAGGCGCTGAAGGGACAGGGGAAGTACCTCTCCTCCGTCTACCCGGACGATATGAAGGAGGTGCGTGCAGCCGTCAAAGACCTGGGGCGTGAGGTCAACACGATGACCGAGGCGATCGGCCGGGCGCGCACCGACCGGCAGCGGATAGAGGGCGTCCGAGAGTCGCATGCGTCCATCACCCGGATCCGTGAGGAGTATGCCGCCGCCGATGGCGAATCCCGGGAGTACGGGGTGGCGCTTGCTGAGGTGGAGGGTGAGACCCGGAAAGCAGAGGGGGAACTCGCCGCCCTCAAACAACGTCCGGACTATGCCCGTAAGCAGGAGATCGAGGAGAAGATCCAGGCACTTGCCGCCACGGAGAGGGAGGCGGGGAAGGAGATGGCGACTCTCCTGACCACCGCCGCCCATCTCTTCCGCAAGGCCGGGAAGGTGGCAGAGAAGGCAGGAGATCGCGCGGCGGCCGCATCGATCGACCGGGCGCTCGATGCATATGCGGACGATGGAAAAGACCCGGTCGACCCGACCGAAGCGGCGATGTCGGTCGTTCTCGCCATGATCCAGCGCGAAGATCTCCCCCTCAAGAACCAGGACGAAGTCCGTCTCTTCTCTGACGCCGAAACCCTGCCCGGTGCTATGAAGCGGGCGCTTGAGCAGCAGCAGGACGCCCGGACGAAGCGAGCAGCGGAGCAGGAGGCCCTGGCCGCGCTCCCGGTGGTGGTCGAGGAAGAGCGCCTTGGCACCCTACTTCCGGGGTTGCGCCGTGAGACCGGGGCGAAGGCCGCTGCAAAAGAACGGGCGGAGAGCCAGCGGGAAGCGCTGAAGGAGTCATATACCGCCGAAAGCGAGACCCTCAGGTCACGCACGACCGCTCTTGCCGGACAGGCCGTGGAGGTCGAGGTGCCCGGGCTTTCATTACCCTGATCAGCGGCTGTTGCTCCTTGCCGGGGGAAACTCTGTTTACCCCCTGCGCATAATTATGATACAAGGACGGTCGATGACAAAAGAGATCACAACACCCGGAACAGAGTCACGTCTCTGGATAGCGGTCCCTGCAGTCTCATTTTTAGGAATCGGGATCGAACTGCTGCTTGCATCCGTCGCTTTCCCCTATTCCCTCTGGGTAGGTGTCGCAGGATGCGTGATCGCGTCGTGCATCCTTTGTTACCAGGCCTACCAGAAACCGCGACGGGATCTCGTCTCGCTCTTCACGCCGCTCTTCGCGCTCCTCATCCTGGTCGTACCCAATGATATCACTTCAAGCGGCGTGATCGTGCAGGTGGTCTTCGCGGCAACGATCACCTTCCTTGCAATCCGGGTAGAAAGAGTGTTTAATGCGCCGAAACAACAGGAGATAACAATGAAACAGATGTTAAATGAATATATCGGCAGGATCGGGCCGTTCCTTGCTACTATCGATGAGGAGACCGGTCACCTGGTCGCACAGGCCCTGCTGACGTATAAGTTCGGGCTCTACCCGAACGCAATGGAGAGGTGTACGGAGGCACTCTCCCGTCTCGATGCGATCACTCCCTATCCCGGAGAACTGGAACGTGCGCTCCTGATCCTCAAGGAGCGTGCCGCTGGATTTGCGGTCTCCCGGGTTATAACGAGACCGGAGCATGTCTTCACGGAGGACGATTATGATAATCTTGCCATCCATCTCTCAAAAGACCGTATCGACGACCCGGCCGTGCTCGACCTCGACAACGCGCTCATCCTGATCTACGCCGTCGGCATCGAGACCTCTCCTGATGACGAACAGGCGCTGGAGGAGCACCAGCGGTTCATCATCCAGATCCTGGAATCGTATAAGGAAAAATTGGCTGCATGAGCGGATTGACCGGGAGAGACCTCTTCTGAGGTTTCATAACCGATACCGGCGCAGATCGTGGCCGGAAACGTGCTATAGAGTGGGTTTGATCCGGTCGACCTCTTCTTCGTCGGTCAGGGAGCGGGAGGTGGGTGTCCAGCCTCCGCGCTCATGAACAGCGGGTTCATGAGGGTCGATGGGAGCGATCACCTACCTCGTTGTGCCCGTGATCGTCGAGACGTTCAGTCGAGCGCGGTGCAGGCGTGGGGATCGGCATAGACGGTTGCACCGTTCTGCATCATCTCCGGGTTCACGCTCAACAGGGTGGGGATACAAAAAACTGATGTATGCCATGCTCATCTCCATGGCTCTCATCTGGATCCGCTCGCATATCTCGTGGAGTTTTAACAAAACCGGGATTCGTGAAGTACCAGGAGGGGAAAAACGCTTCTTACCGATGGATGCCCCGGGTGAGAGTATCCTGCCATCGGTTGTCTTCTGTAGTAGTATCGTTTTTCCCGGGCAGGGATTGCCCCAACGAGTCCCGCCCGGTTTTGGGTGCCGGAGCACCCATCAATACTTGTACCAGCGCCCTTTCTCGTCGTACTCTCCCTGCTGCTGTGCAGGGGCGGCACTGACGTGGTTCTGGAAGAAATTTGCCTTATAGGCGTAAAGGAACGCCGAGAAGAGAACAATCACGACCGCATAGATGATTGCGGCGATCCAGACCCCCTCCGTCCCGATGAGGGCAAAGAGATCTTCGGGCACCATCGTCTCGAGTTCTGCAGGGCTCATGGTGGTGAGCGGTTCGAGTTTCCCGATGAGGAGCGCAGTCCAGGTAAAAATTCCTGCAAGTCCAAGCGCTATGAAGACAACGATATTCGTCAGATAAAAGACGAGGACGCTACCGATGTTGTTCATGACGAACTCGATGCTTCGCCGGATCGACTCAAAGACGCCTGTCTCCTCAAAGACCGCCACGGTATCGTAGAAGAACGTGAAGAAGGCGATCGAGAGGATGACCCCAAAGAGGAGTGGAACCATGACTCCGGCGCCGAGGAGCGTGAGCGGTATCATGAGCAGGATGAGGGTCAGGAGGATCGCAAAGAAGATGACCAGCGCCGGGAGGAGGATCCGGAAGTAGCAGGCCTTCCCCGACTCTATGAACTCGGCTGCGGTGAAGTTCTCTGCACGGATCGTGCCGTAAACGCCGCCGACCAGAAACGGTGTCACGAGAATCTGCAGAAACGCCAGGGGTTGTGCATAGAAAGCGCTGCCGTAGATGGGGATGAGGAGATCAAGAGCCGCGAGAGCACCCAGGACGAGGCCGATCGACCAGAGGATGGGATGCCGTCGGAGGAGTCCGGCGGCGCCGGTGACTGATTTGAGCGTCATGCTCATCGGTTCCTCGGCATGGCGACGATCTCGCGCACCTGCAGGTCGAAGAACGATGCGGTATGCGCGGGGCGGATGACGCAGACGGTATCTGCCCCGGTTGCAGTGCCTCCGACCGCGATCACCTCTTCATCGATCCCGATCGCACCCTGGTCGGCTGCTATGAGGACGCACTCCACCGCGACCTTCAGGCCGATCGCAACCGTCCGCCGCAGCGCCTCGGCGATCGCTTCCGTGCGGGAACTCCCGCCAAGCCTCGGTGAGCGGGATATCGCGCGTTCGAGCCCGGAAAGGGCGTGGGTGCCGGTGACGATCTTTGCTCCCGCTGCCCGGAGGGCAGTAGCTGCCTCTTCCTCAAACTCCCACTCGCCGGGTTTCGAGAACCCGACCACGTGGGTGACGACGATCAGTTCGAGATCCGTTCCTGCCATTGCCTCCAGGAAGGCGAGTGCCGTCCAGCCGCTGGTGCTCGCAACAACGATCCTTTTGATACCGAGTTCCCGTGCCCGCTCGACGGCAAACCGGGCGGCGTCACGGGTGTTCTCTCTACCCGGTGCATCGAAATAGTAGGTATTCCGGCTTACGAAGCCCATGCAGTCATGTTGTCGTTGCTCCTAATTGAACCTCCCGTACCGCTATGGTGGGGAAAGAAGGTGATAAATGGTGGATAGCCCAACATTACTCTCAGCCTAACGGTGCGGCAGGAATTCTCATGATAACACTCGCTATTGCAGGAAAACCCAACTGCGGGAAGTCAACGTTTTTCAGGGCGGCAACCCTCGCCCCGGCGGAGATCGCCAATTACCCGTTCACAACCATCGATGCAAATCATGGCATCGCATACGTCCGGACAACCTGCCCGTGCCGGGAGATGCACGTCCCGTGTGAAAACTGCCAGGACGGCGTCAGGTTCGTCCCGGTCGGGCTGATCGATGTGGCGGGTCTCGTCCCTGAGGCACATCTTGGGCGGGGGCTTGGGAACCAGTTCCTCGACAACCTCCGGCAGGCGGACGCCATCCTCCAGATCGTCGATGCCAGCGGATCGACGGACGCCGAAGGAAACCCGATCGATATCGGTTCGCGTGATCCGGTGAAGGATATCGAGTTCCTCCAGTACGAGATGTCGATGTGGATGTACGGCATCCTCTCGCGGAACTGGGCGAAACTTCTGCGGCAGGCACAGGCAAGGGATTTCTCTCTTGCGGCGGCGATCGCCGAAGTATTTGCCGGGCTCGGGATCACCTACGAACACGTCCGCGACGCTGCAGAGGAGGTCGGGATCGAACTCCGGACAGCGAGCGAGGAAGATCTGATACGGTTCTGCCGCGAGCTGATGACGACCAGCAAGCCGATGCTGATCGTCGGGAACAAGGCTGACCAGGCGCCGCCGGAGTGCCTTGAGCGGCTTGGAGAGCACGATGTCATCTTTGCAAGCGCAGCGGGCGAACTTGCACTCAGGATGGCTGCAGAGGGGAAGTTCATCCACTATCTCCCCGGTGATGGGAGTTTCACCGAGAGCCCCGGTGCGAACTTCAGCGCTGCTCAGCGTGCCGGGATCGCGAAGGTCGCGGGGTTCATGCAGACGTTCGACGGCACTGGCATTCAGAAGGCTCTGGATGCCGCAGTCTTCAACCTCCTCGACCAGATCGTCGTCTTCCCGGTCGAAGACGAGAGCAAACTCACCGACGGCAAGGGGAGGGTTCTCCCCGATGCGTTCCTCATGAAGCGCGGCTCGACCTCCCGCGATCTGGCCTACCAGGTCCACACCGATATCGGCGAGGGGTTCCTGTATGCCATCGACGCAAAGTCCGGGATGCGGATCAAGGACACCCAGGAACTGAAGAACGGCGATATCATCAAGATCGTCAGCGTCCGGAAGTGAGAGGACGCCGTGCCTCCGGGGAGCGAATCGGCACCCCCGGCTGGCCGGTGTAAAACGGCACACCTATATACTGGTTTGAGAAATACTCGATCATCATGAGCGGCGAGGTCTTTCAGGCGCAGGTCCTCCGGAACTTCTTCGACACCATCACCGGAACGGACAGGAACCTGACCCGGATCTACATGTGCGTGATGAGCCTCGCCAAACTCCGCATGGAGTCCCCTGAGAGGATGACGTTCCTCGTTGACCAGCTCCGCAAGTCCAAACAGAGGCGGGAACTCTCGGTCGATATCATCGATTATATGTGCGATGTGGCGCGCGATCTCGAACTCGCCACCGTCCAGACCGCGTTCGGCGTGAAAGACATCAACGCGGTCGCCGACGAGTTCAGCGCGATCAGCCTCGACTCGTTCTGACATTTTTTCCCGGAGGCGGCTACCCCGGGGTTTCTTGATCTGAACGCCCCCGTCTGCCCCGTTTCGAACGGTAATCGCGTTCGATGTCTCGCGCAACGATCCGGGTTTTACCCGATCAGGAGCCCCACAGAGAACCCTTGCATGGCAGAGATCGGAGAGGGGATGCCCCCATCCTGGAATACAATGGGCGGGAAACTTCCCGTATGGTCGTGCTATAGTCCGAAAAATATCTGGAGTGCCCCGGCGGCTCACCCGAGCATATAGATCAGCATCCCTGCGATCCCGCCTGAGAACGTGGCGATCAGGTTCGTGCCCGAGTTCCCGATCCTGCCGCTGTTCTCGAGGGTGGCGCCCACCAGACTGTCGACGTTGGTGCCGACGAACCCGGCGATGACCGTGACGACGACCATCCAGGGGTCGGCGACGCCCATCATCCATGCAACAACGGCAACGACAGCGGAAGCGATGACGGCGGCAATTTCGCCGCGGAAAGTCACCCCGCCGTTCGTCCCCCGCGGCACCGGCCTGAGCGTCGTGATCAGATACGGCACCTTCCCTGTGACACCGATCTCGCTTGCGACAGTATCGGCGGCGGCAGAGGCGACACTGCCCATGAAGAGCGCCACGAACGCCGGATGGCCCGTTAACCCAAAGAGGATGGCGGCAGCGGTCGCCACCAGGCCGTTTGCGAAGACGTTGAAATAACCGCGCACACCTCCATGCTCCTGGGCGACGCCGAGCTGCTTCTTGTCGCTGTAGCGGTACCGGGTAGCCCCGGCACCGATGATGAAGAAGGTGAGCATGATCAGGAACCATCGGACATCGGCGAAGACGATCAGGATGATCCCGATCATGGCGCCCGAGAAGAGGCCGCTGATGTCGGCCACCCGGACGCGATAGGCGATATAGCCGAACCCGAATCCAATAATTGCCGCCGCGATGAGAAGGGTCAGATCGACCTCGAAGTTGAGATCCTCAAAGAGGAACATCGTCATCGCAACGCCGAGCGCCTCGATCATCAGAGCATCGTCCCGCCCCCGGAGGGCTGCCCGGAGAAGCACTGCAACGACTACGCCCATCACGGCAACGAGAGGCACGGTATACTGCAGGTAGAACATCACCGCAACCGATACGGCGATCGCAGCGATCAGATGGTGGAGATACGCCACCTGCTGATCGCCGGTAAGCCGGAAGACCACCTCCCCGATCACGACGATGCCGAGCGTGCAGGTGAAGACGAACGTCGAGAGCCAGCCGAGCCCGTAGAGCACGGCAAGTACGATGATAGAGAGCGATACATATCGAGTATCCTTGATGAGGTAGAGGACGAGCGAGAACGGAACGAGGAAGAGCGTGAGCAGCCATGCCGGCTGGAGCAGGGGGGCCAGGCCTATGAAGGCGAGGGTGAGAGCTAATGCCAGAATCAGCCCCTGCGGCTTTGTCATTCTTACAATGTATGAAGTGCGGGGACAAAGCCTTTAGGGTTGAACACCTGCCATCCCCGTGGTTTTCAATGGTGAACCCTCCCGGGCGCCGGAGACGGGGAGCGCTCCAACAATATATTTCACTGGGAAGAGAGAGATTATACGCTGAAAATGTCGCCGTCACATCAACTACCCAAAAACTATGATATCGAAGACGTGGAGACGCGCTGGCAGAAGACCTGGCAGGATGAGGAGAACTATTTCGACCCCGCCTCGTCAAAACCGCAGTTCATCATCGATACGCCGCCTCCCTACCCCACCGGCAACTTCCATATCGGGAATGCGCTGAACTGGTGTTATATCGACTTCATCGCGCGGTACAAGCGTATGCGCGGCTACAACGTCATGTTCCCGCAAGGATGGGACTGCCACGGCCTCCCGACCGAGGTGAAGGTCGAGGAGACCTACGGGATCACCAAGAACGATGTACCGCGGGAGAAGTTCCGGGAGATGTGCCGCGACCTCACGATCGGGAACATCGAGAAGATGCGGACGACCATGCGCCGTCTCGGGTTCTCCATCGACTGGAGTCACGAGTACATCACCATGCTCCCGGAGTACTACAAGAAGACCCAGGCATCGTTTTTGCAGATGCTCAAGGCCGGCGACATCTACCAGAGCGAGCATCCGGTGAACTTCTGCACCCGGTGCGAGACGGCCATCGCGTTTGCCGAGGTCAACTACGTGCCCCGCACCACCAAACTCAACTACTTCGACTTTGACGGCGTCGAGATCGCCACCACCCGGCCGGAACTGCTTGCGGCCTGCGTTGCCGTGGCCGTCCACCCTGAAGACGCGCGATATCACGGGATGAAGGGGAAGAGACTCACTGTCCCGATCTTCAGCCATGACGTCCCGATCATCGAAGACGTCGTGGTCGACCCGGAGTTCGGCAGCGGTGCGGTGATGATCTGTACGTTCGGCGACAAGACGGATGTCTACTGGTGGAAGCAGCATGGTCTGGATCTCCGGAAGGCGATCGACCGGCAGGGCATCATGACCGCGACCGCGGCCCCGTATGAGGGGATGACGTCGGAGGCCTGCAGGGACGCGATCCTCCACGATATGCAGGAGGCCGGGATCCTGAAGCGGCAGGAGGAACTCGAACAGCGGGTGGGGACATGCTGGCGGTGCAAGACCCCGATCGAGATCCTCTCGGAGCGGCAGTGGTTCGTCCGGGTTCACCAGGATGAGATCCTGGATACGGCACGAAAGATCTCCTGGACCCCGGAGCATATGTTTGCCCGGATGGAGAACTGGACGAACTCGATGGAATGGGATTGGTGCGTATCCCGGCAGCGGATATTTGCAACGCCCATCCCGGTCTGGTTCTGCACCGCCTGCGGTGAGATGGTCCTGCCTGCCGAGGAGGACCTCCCGATCGATCCGACGGTCGATACGCCGAAGATCCCCTGCCCGAAGTGCGGCGGAACGGACTTCACCGGCGAGGCGGACGTGCTCGACACCTGGATGGACTCCTCGATATCGGTGCTCCACGTTACCGGGTGGGATGGGGCCGGCAGGCCGCCCTACTTCCCGGCGCAGCTCCGCCCTCAGGGCCACGACATCATACGGACGTGGGCGTTCTACACCATCCTCCGGGCGAAGGCGCTGATCGGCGGCCACCCCTGGGATGAGATCCTGGTGAACGGCATGGTGCTCGGGGAGGACGGGTTCAAGATGAGCAAGAGCCGGAGCAACATCATCTCTCCCGAAGAGATCGTCGTGCAGTATGGCGCGGATGCGCTCCGGCAGTGGGGTGCCGGGGGGGCTACGATCGGTTCGGACATCATGTTCAACTGGAACGATGTCGTCGCCGCGTCCCGGTTCCAGACCAAACTCTGGAACATCTTCCGGTTTGTCATGGGGCATCTGGACTCCGGAACGGAGAGTACGGCGCCGGTGACGGAGCTCATCGACAGCTGGCTGCTTGTCCGGCTCTCCGAGACCGTCGCGGAGGTCACCGCCGCGATGGAGGGCTACCAGTTTGACCGTGCGCTTCGTGCGATCCGGGAGTTTGCCTGGAACACGCTTGCCGACGACTACATCGAGATCGTGAAGGGGCGGTTGTATGCGGACGACAGCAGCAGGGCAAGCGCCTGCAGTGTGCTCCGGACGACGATGGATACCCTCTGCCGCCTGCTTGCCCCGATCATCCCGTACTTTGCAGAAGAGTGCTACCACAACCTCGCCGGGAGAAGTGTGCACAAAGTGGCCTGGCCGGATCTCTCATACACCGACGACGAGGCGCGGCGCCATGGCGATCTCCTGGTGAAGACGGTCGCGGAACTCCGGCGCTACAAGCACGATAAAGGCATGGCGCTGAACGCTCCGCTCGGCCACGTCATCATCTACACGTCTGAGTCGGTCGACGATGCCGGCGATGCCGGGCGGGCGCTCAACGCCGACGCCCACTGGTCCACCGGCACACCCGAACTTGAGGAGGTCGTGAGCGGCGTGGACTTCAACATGGCGGTGATCGGGCCGGCGCTCAGGAAGCAGGCACGGGGATTCATGCAGGCTGTGGAGGCACTCCCGCCGGAACTGCTCAAGAACCCGCCCGCGGCTGTCACCGTCGACGGCGAAGAGATCGCGGTGCCCCCCGGTTCCTTCACACCGAAGGTTGCCTACCAGGTGGCGGGAGAAGAGGTGGATGTCCTCACGCTCGGGGACGTCGTCGTGACGATCGGACACTCGTCCTGATCTCGTCCGCGATGAACCGGGCGACCTCTTCTTCTGGAAGGAGAGCGTCGACGATGACGAACCGTGACGGGTCGGCCGCTGCAAGGTCCAGGTAGTTCTCCTGCACCCGCGACAAGATTGCGGCGTTCTCGAAGTACTCTCTCTTTTTCTCCGGACCAAGCCGTGAGACGGCGTCTTCGACGGGGAGCACCAGGAGGAACGTCCGGCCGGGCAGGATAGACCATCCCTCATGGATCCGGCGGAGCCAGGAGAGCGGATCGGGGAGGACGCCGTCGAGGACGACCGGCTGGTAGGCGAACCGCGAGTCGGCGTAACGGTCGGAGATGATGAGTCTTCCCTCATCGAGGGCGGGGCGGATGAGCGTATCGATGTGCGCGGCGTGGTCGGCGCAGAAGAGCAGCGCCTCGGTGACCGGATCCATCCGTTCAGCGATCGCCCGCCGCACCGATTCGCCGACCCAGGTGGCGCCGGGCTCGCGGGTGAAGAGGGGGTCGAGGTCGGCGAGCAGCTCGCGGAGATGGACGAGAAGCGTGCTCTTGCCGCTCCCGTCGATCCCTTCGATGGTGATCAGCACGGGGAGCCCCTCCGGAGCCACTCGATCGGCACCGTGCCGCGGTGAACGGCTGTTGCTATGATCGCCCCGTCAAACCCGGTGTCGGCGAGGAGGTGGATATCGTCCACCCCGGCGACCCCGCCCCCGTAGAGGAGGCGGCCGGGATAGCATGCCCTCATCTCTTCGAGGTCTTCCCGGAGAAGGCCGCGCTCCGTCCCCACGTCACTGATATTGAGGATGATACACCCCTCAAACGAGAACGCCGATGCCTGTGCCAGCATCTCCGAAGGCTTGATGCCCCAGGGGAGCACCCGGCCGCCTTTGATGTCGATGCTGAGGTAGCCGACCCGGTAGGCTGCGAGATCCTCAATCGCCGTTGCCGCAGTCTCGGTGCCGACGATCGGCGTCACCCCTTCGACCGCCGTGCAGTCGGCAGGCGACCGGCAACCCCGGTCGAGGTAGCACCGTTCGACCATCGTGGCACAGCGCCGGACGAGGTCGTCCTGCGGCGTCCTGCCCTCGAGACTATCGAGGTCGGCGATGTAGAGATACCGGGGCGCAAGAGTGGATAGGTAGGCTTCCGGTTCGGCGGAAGGGGAAATTCCCCAGGAGAGCGGCCGGTAGCCGGCGCGGTCTCCTGACTTCCCATGCACAACGAGACCACCTGCTAAATCGACTGCAAGAATCAGTTCCATGTCTTCAACGTAATCACTATTAGGGTGAAGGATCATTAATTTCTATGCAATTACTCGTCAGTCCAAGCAGCATTGAGGAAGCACGGAGCTCGCTTTCCGCTGACATCATCGACGTGAAAAAACCCTCAGAAGGGTCGCTGGGCGCAAATTTCCCCTGGATCATCCAGGGGATCAAGGAGGTCGCCGGCAAAAAACCTGTCAGCGCTGCAATCGGGGACAATGAGTACAAACCGGGAACCGCAGCTCTTTCTGCATATGGGGCCGCGCACGCAGGTGCCGATTATATCAAAGTCGGCCTGATGTTCGACGGGGAAGACCACGCCCGCGAGGTCATCGAAGCGGTGACAACAGCGGTAAAGCGGGATTTTCCTGAGAAATACGTCGTCATCGCGGCTTACGCTGATTTTGCGAGGATGGGCACGATCTCGCCGTTCGCGATCAGTTCGCTGGTCGCGGACGCCGGAGCCGATGTCGCCATGATCGACACCGGTATTAAAGACGGGAAGAGTCTCTTTGAGTTCATGGATGTGGAGACGTTGACCCGGTTCACCGCGCAGAACCAGGATCTGGGACTTCAGACTGCCCTTGCCGGGTCGTTGAAGTTCGAGGATCTCGATGCCTTGAAGAGGATCGACCCCGAGATCATCGGTGTCCGGGGGATGGTCTGCGGAGGCGATCGCTCGATGGCGGTCAGGGCGGAACTGGTAGAGAAAGCAATGATGATGCTCAGGTGATGTATGTACACCGAGAAGATGCAGATGGAAACAACATTTACGTTTGACGACGTGCTCCTTGAGCCCGCCGAATCATGGGTGGAGCCTGCCGATGCCGATGTCAGGTCGCGGTTCTCGCGAAATATTCACCTGACTATCCCTCTCGTGAGTGCCGCCATGGATACCGTGACCGAGTCGGTGATGGCGATAACCATGGCCCGCGAAGGCGGCATCGGTGTCATCCACCGGAACATGACCGCTGAAGACGAGGCCGCCGAGGTCAGGATCGTCAAGCAGGCCGAGGACCTGATCGAGCGTGAGGTCGTGGCGGTCGATCCCGAATCCACGGTCACCGACGTGGAACGGATCATGCGGCAGTATGGTATCGGCGGCGTGCCCGTCATCGAGAACGAGATGGTGATCGGCATCGTCAGTCGGAGAGACATCAGGGCGATCCTCCCGAAACGCGGTGAGGCGAAGATAACCGACTACATGACGAAGAAGCTGATCACGGCCACCGAAGACATCACGGCGGAGAACGCGCTCGAGACGATGTATGCGAACAAGGTCGAGCGCCTCCCGGTCGTGGACGCCGATGGGCGCCTGGTCGGCATCATCACGATGCGGGACATCCTCGAGAAACGCCAGTACCCCCACGCGAACCGCGATGCAAACGGAAAACTCCGGGTCGCCGCCGCGGTGGGCCCCTTCGACTTCAACCGGGCGATGATACTCGTCGAGGCCGGGGTCGACGCCGTGGTGGTGGACTGCGCCCATGGCCACAACATGAATGTCGTAAAAGCGGTCAAGGAGATCAAGGGAAGCGTCGCCATCGACGTGGTGGCGGGAAACATCGCGACGAAGCAGGCGGCCTCGACCCTTGCCGGGACGGTGGACGGGTTGAAGGTGGGCATCGGGCCGGGCTCCATCTGCACGACCCGGATCGTCGCGGGCGTGGGTGTGCCGCAGGTCTCTGCGATCGCAAACGTCGCTGAAGTGGCGCACGAGGCCGGGGTGCCGGTGATCGCCGACGGCGGTATCCGCTACTCGGGGGACATCGCGAAGGCGATCGCCGCGGGCGCGGACTCTATCATGGCCGGCAGCCTCTTTGCCGGCACCGACGAGGCACCGGGGAGGGTCACGACGATCAAGGGCCGGCGCTACAAGCAGTACCGCGGGATGGGATCGCTCGGCGTCATGAGCAGCGGATTGTCGAGCGACCGCTACTTCCAGAAGGGGATAGGGCAGACCAAGTTCGTTCCCGAAGGCATCGAAGGGGTCACGCCTTACGTTGGGCGGGTCGCGGACGTCATCTACCAGCTCGTCGGCGGCCTGAAGTCTGCGATGGGTTACACCGGCTCAAAGACGGTAGCGGATCTGCAGAAGAACGGCAAATTCCTCCGGATCACATCCGCAGGGTACGGCGAGAGCCATCCGCACAACATCATGATCACCGACGAGGCACCAAATTACCGCCTCTTCGAGTGATATCTTTTTATTGTGAACCCACTAACATTTAGTAAACATGCTCGATAGCAGTGAGGTTTCCCGCCTCCTCGACATCCTGGGGAATCGGAGCCGACGGCGAATAATAGCACTGTTGAGACAGAAACCGTGTTTTGTGACCGAGATCTCTGAGCGCCTGGTGCTCAGTCCGAAAGCGGTGATAGAGCACCTGCAGTTGATGGAGCGTGAGCAGCTCCTTGTATCTTACCAGGACGAACGCAGGCGAAAGTATTACTATCTTTCGCATGATATCAATGTCATCGTAAGCCTGCAAAAGCAGGACGGGGTTACGCTCCCCTCCATCGAAGAGAACCAGAGAACACGCTTTGCACGAAACCTTGAGGTCTTCAGGAGGATGGTTCGAGCTCGCGACGAACTTCTGGATAACCTCGAACAACTGGAGCGGGAGATCGAATCGAGATTTGCTGAGATCATGCGTATGCGAGAAGGGTTCGTCACCGACGAGGGGGACATCGAGATCGTCCTCGTCCTCTCGCATGCTGACCTGAGCCTTATAGAGCTCGAAGAAGTGAGCAGCCTGTCCACGGATGAGCTGAAACAGAGACTGGACAACCTCGTAGAAACCGGGGTTGTCGAGCGAATCAATGACCGATACCGGATACGTGGTACACATGGCGAATAACCCATACGACGAGATATTTCGAGACATCGCGCGGTTGATGGAGGAGATCTTAAGCGAGATGGCTCCCTGTGACCCGAAATTCATCGGGTTCACCATCATCAGTGGAATACCAGGTGAGGCTCCCTGTCCTGAACTTACCGAAGGTGAGGAGGGAGCGTCCAGCGTGGAGGTGGTTGAGGGGGACGATTGCATCTACATCACTGCGACGGCGGACGGCCGGCCGGATGGCGCCCCTTACGTCACGTTCCAGGAAAACTCCGTGATCCTCTGCACCGGCGGCAAGGAGGAGCAGATCATCGATCTCGGTTGCGAGATCGATATACTGCACAGCTTCTATAACGTGCAGCACGGCGTGATCGATGCTGTCTGCCGGAAGAAGATTGCACAGGGCGAGACCGCCGGGTCCTGATCCTCACCCTCTTTTGCCGCGGGCTTGAACGGATGCGTCTCGGCCCTGAAGGCCATACTTACAGAATGTGCAACTATCTCTGGAGTGTGAGTGCCATCGGATGGGGATAGTTCCAGGGTTTTTGTCGGGGTGGAGAAAGGACTATAGAGGGATCATTTCCCGTCCGCCCCGAGACCGCTGAGCGCCTCACGGATCGCCACGCGGACGCCATCCACCGCCTCATCCGCAAGAGCCTCACGGAGCGCCACGATTGCGTCCTCTCCGCCGATCGCACCGAGCGATCTGGCTGCGCTCCGCCGGGCGAACTCGTTCTCATCACTTCGCATACGCCCCAGATGTTCAACCGCCCGGGGGTCGCCAAGCTGCCCGAGCCCCTTCGCTGCCATGTAGCGGACGTGATCCTTCTCATCGTCGAGCGCGGCGATGAGGGGTGCATACGCCTCGCCGTCACCGAGCAGCCCGAGAGCCTCGGCCGCACGATAGCGCACCTTCCAGTCACCGTTCCGTAACAGGGCGATGCAGGCAGGCACAGCGGGTTTTCCAATCGCCACGAGACCGCACATCGCCTCCGCCCGCACAGTCTTATCCTGATTGGAGAGGCGGTTTATCAAGGTCTGTATATTCAAACGGCTGTCTTCTGGTTCAGGAAGTATACTGTCCGTCATGGTTCTGTCACTCCCGCGGTGTATACCCGGGGCTTACATCACACGTTGAGGCGGCTACGTAATAAGTTCTTAGGGCTGCCGAACGTGTTGCAGGTGCAAAATATCAGCAGCCCCTTTCTGTCGTCACGTCAGATATCTGGAAGCATATATGACCAGACTTGCCGAAACAAAGAGGCCTATCCCGAGGATGAGCGTTCCCAGAGAATTAAACAGGGTGTCGCCTTCAATCCATTTTCCTGGAACGTGCATGGCACCGGATACTGCATCAAGATATATATATTTTATCTGGAGATGAAAAATAAATCATACTATATACCTCTTTTGAATATCGGTCTCCACCGGGTTACTGGCGCTACGGATTAACGGCAGGTTAAAGGGGGGTCTGATATATCCCGGGAGGATGGCGTCTGTTTTATCGGGAGGACAGATCTGCTTCGCTGACAGAAGAGAGGTAAAAGAAAGTGACGCCCAGGACGGAATTCGAATCCGTGTCGACGGCGTGACAGGCCGTCATGATAGGCCACTACACTACCTGGGCACTCTATGTTTGGGGGAGATCCCGCCTCCCGGATTCGAACCGGGGACATCGCGGTAGCCGCGCAGTTCGCCCGAAAGCGAAGACTATACTACAGCCGCGCACTCTACCAGTCTGAGTTAAGGCGGGTCTCTGCTCTACTAATGTTAGAGGGTGTTGTTATTAAATATTTCGCAGAACCCGCAGAAAGCGATCGAATGTGGACGTCATCCTTTATATACAACTATGAATAATGGATAGATATGAACCCTACAAACGCTGAAGCACGCAGGAACGCTGAAGCGTACTGCCTTCTTCACCGATAGCCGTGCGAACAAGAACGTCACTGTTTTCGACACCACACTGCGCGACGGTGAACAGACACCGGGGATCTCATTCACACTCGAAGAGAAACTCGGTATTGCTGAACAGCTCTCTGAAATAGGAGTCCACGCCATCGAAGCGGGCTTCCCTGCATCCTCTGATGCCGAACGCGATATAGTCCGGGCTATCGTGAACCTCGGGCTCTCCGCACAGGTCTGCGGGCTCGCACGATCGCTCCGTGCCGACGTTGATGCGTGCATCGACTGCGGCGTCGATATGGTCCATGTCTTCATCCCGACATCCGACGTCCAGCGTGAGTACACCATCAGAAAGACTCGCGAGCAGGTCCTCGAGGCCACCGGCGATATCATCGCGTATGCGCGCGACCACGTCGACCGGTGCATGTTCTCCGCGATGGACGCGACGAGGACGGATCCCGATTACCTGATAGAGGTATACCGGGCTGCGGTGGATGCCGGAGCGACGATCATCAACGTTCCCGACACGGTCGGCGTGATCACCCCGACGGCCATGAAACGCCTCATCGAGCGGATCAACCGTGAGGTGAACTGCCCGATCGACGTCCACTGCCACAACGACTTCGGGCTTGCGGTGGCAAACACCATCGCGGCGGTCGAGGCCGGCGCCTCCCAGGTGCAGGTGACGGTGAACGGTATCGGCGAGCGGGCGGGCAACGCCGACCTTGCGCAGACGGTGATGGTGCTCTCGTCCATCTACGGTATCGATACCGGTATCCGGACGGAGCGGCTCGTCGAGACCTCACGGCTCGTCTCCCGCTACGCAGGGATGAACATCCCGGCCATCCAGCCGGTCGTCGGTGAGAACGCCTTTGCCCACGAGAGCGGGATCCACTCCCACGGCGTCATCACCCGGTCGGACACGTTCGAGCCCGGGATCATGACGCCGGAGATGGTCGGCCACCGGCGCAGGCTGAAACTCGGCAAACACGCCGGGAGGCATGCGGTCAAGCAGATGCTTGCCGAGGCGCACATGGAACCCGTCGATGCGCAGCTCGACGAGATCGTCCTGCGGGTGAAGGAGATCGCCGGCAGAGGCAAGCGGGTGACGGACGCCGACCTCTACGAGATCGCGGGGACCGTCATGCAGATCGCCCCCGACGAGAAGACTCTGGAACTTCAGGATGTCGCCATCATGACCGGCAACCACGTCATCCCGACGGCAAGCGTCAGGGCGATCGTCGACGGGGTCGAGCACACCTTCTCGAGCATCGGCAACGGCCCGGTGGACGCGGTTGTGCAGGCGATCCTCGGGATCATCCCTGCCCCGATCCACTTAAAGGAGTTCAACATCGAGGCGATATCCGGGGGCACCGATGCTCTCGGGCACGTCACGATCGCCGTCGAGGACGAGCGGGGCCGGGTGTTCGATGCCAGCGCCTCAAGCGACGACATCATCCTTGCATCGGTCGAGGCGGTGATCAACGCGATCAACCTCATCTGCCGGGCACACAAACACGACCACGAACAGGATGTGTGAACAACAACTCTTTTTCAAAAAAAGGTTGGCGGATCAGGCGGGGCCGGGAGGCTGCTGTTTTCCTTCCAGCGCTCCCCTGATCTGCGAGGACAGCTGCTCAAACCTGCTCTGCAACGCCTTCTCCTGTTTCTCAAGCGACTTGA
>JAAZGM010000234.1 GCA_012511245.1 Methanomicrobiales archaeon
CCTGCATCGATATCGATGTCGGTCATCAGGTACTGGGCGCAGCTCATCATCTCCCGGAGGGGAACGACGGTATCGAGTCCGGCCCTGCGGGCGAACTGTGCTTCCGTCCCGTCGGCGGCGATGACAACCTCGGCGCGGATATCTGCCGGCATACCGATTGAGAGCACCTTTGCACCCTTGACCGCCCCGTTCTCCATGATCGGCCCGGTTGCCCGGGTCTTGACGATCACGTCCGCCCCAGCCTCTGCTGCCTGCCAGACGAGTTCCCGGTCAAAGACCTTCCGGTCAAGGACGTAGCCGACCTCATTTCCTGCTTTGTCCTGTTCGAGGTTGATGGTCGTGCCGTTCGGCGCGATGAGTCGTGCCCGCTTGATATCTGCGGATATCCAGCGCGGGTCGGGCTCGATGAACTCTTTTAAGAGTTCTTTCCCGACTCCCTCTGCACACCGGACGGGTGTGCCTATGGCGGGGCGTTTCTCGATGAGACAGACCGAATTTCCGGCTTCGGCCGCCGTTTTTGCTGCAATAGCACCGGCGGGTCCTCCCCCGATGACGAGGATATCATAGCTACTCTTCATGGATGACCTCCAGTGCTCCAAGCGGGCATGCCCGTGCGCAGATGCCGCAATCGATGCACTCCCGCTCAAGGCTGAGGTAGGCGTCGATCAGCTCGAGCGCATCCTCCGGGCAGACTGCGACGCAGGTGCCGCAGTATCCACACTTGTCTCGGTTTATCCTGAGCATTGTACTCATATTATCGTCTGTCCCGCAAAAACCTTTATGTTCCTTGCGAAAATTGCAGCATCAGAATCGAGGTTCCCGGTGCTGGATCCGAGCCCGCTGCTCCGGGTCGCCACTACGCTATATTATAGAAGTTGGCACAAACCTATCTGACTAACGTGAATGTTATGGGATTGAAGGGTGGACCAACAGAGGATGAGGTCATGTCCGTCTCTCTCGCAAAACTCGGTATCCATCCGGGCGATCGGGTGGCTGATGTCGGGTGCGGGACGGGGAAGGTCGCAATCGCTCTCTCGGAGGTGGCAGGCACGGTCTATGCGATCGACCGGAGGCCAGAGGCGATCGCGTATGCCCGGGAGGAGGCGTCCCGCGCCAACCGGGGCAACATCGAGTTCTTCGAGGGTGACGCAGTGGACGTTCTCCCCGGATTGGGGGCGCTCGATGCCGCTTTCGTCGGAGGATCCCGCCGCCTGCTGGAGGTGCTCGACCTCCTCGCCGGTCAGGTGCAGGGGAGGATCGTCGTGAACGCGGTGATGGTCGAGACGCTTCAATCGGCCATCGCGAACATGCAGCGTCTCGGGATATTCGTCGAGGCCGTCCACCTCCAGGTCTCACGATCGGCCGAGATCGCCGGCGGGCTGATGTTCAAACCCATCAACCCTGTTTATATCATCGTCGGAGGTGCCGGATGCTCGTAGGCGTAGGGCTCGGGCCGGGCGATCCGGAACTCCTGACGCTCCGGGCGGTCAGGCTCCTGTCTGAGGCATCAGCGGTCTTTGTCCCCGGTAAACTCGCCTATGATCTGGTGCAGCCCTACCGGCCCGATGCCGTCGTCCTCAACTTCCCGATGACGAACGACGAGGACTACATCCGGAAGTGTATGGAGGAGAACGCCGACCGGATTGCGCCGCATGCAACGGATGGCCTTGTGGTGTTCGGGATCATCGGCGACCCGAACTTCTACTCGACCTTCTCACGGCTCTGCGAGATGATTGCAGAACGCCATCCCGGGGTGACGTTTGCAACTGAACCCGGGATCAGTTCTATTACTGCGTTTGCATCGGTTGCAAACGTCCCGGTATCCGGCGGGTTCTTCGTCTCAGATGGGAGCGAACCTGAATCGCGGATCTTCATGAAAGTCCGACAACCGGCGGCGCTCGCGGCTTCGCTCTCGGAGGAGGGCTACTCGGGGTTCGTCCTCGTCGAGCGGATGTTCATGCCGGAGCAGCGGGTCTACCGGGGAGACGATCTCCCTGAGAAGAGCGATTACTTCTCGATCCTCTTTGCGAGGCGGTCGCGTGCATAAGATCTACGTAGTCGGCGCGGGGCCCGGAGCACCCGATCTCATCACCGTTCGCGGGATGGATCTTCTCCGGCGGGCGGATGTCCTCATCTACGCGGGTTCGCTTGTGAACCCCGGGCTCGTTGCAGAGTCTGGCGCCGGGTTGAAACTCGATAGCCAGAAGATGACGTTAACGGAGATCGTCGATGCTGTCGAGGAGCATGTCCTGACCGGGAAACTCGTCGTCCGGCTCCACTCCGGCGATCCGGCGCTCTACGGTGCGATCGTCGAGCAGATGGCGGAACTCGAACGGCGCGGGATCGAGGCCGAGATCGTCCCGGGGGTCTCTTCGCTCTTTGCGGCCGCTGCGGCCTTGAAGACCCAGTTCACCCTCCGCGACGTCTCCGAGAGCCTGATCGTCACCCGCCCGGCGGGAGCGACGCTTGAGGCCGATCTGATCCCTGAACTCTCCCGCCTTGGGCAGACGATGGTAGTCTTCCTCGGGACGGAACATATGGAGGATATCCTCGCCCGGGTGGAGTGCCCGCCCGATACCCCGGCGGCGGTCGTCTACCACGCCTCCTGGCCCGACCAGAAGGTTGTCCGGGGGACAGTTGCCGATGTTGCAGCGAAGGCCCGGGTGGCCGGGATCGAGCGGACGGCGCTGATCATCATCGGGAGAGTCGTCGAGGGGGCGGCATCAGGCTACGGGAGGTCGGTCCTCTACTCATGACCCGGACGGTCGTGATCGCGCTTGAGCGTTTCCTCCCCGACGCCCGCCGGATCGCGGATGCCCTCGGTGCCGACGTTCTTCCCTACAGCCCGGATGTTTTCAGGGAGGCATTTGCCGGTTACGGCCGGATCATCACCTTGATGTCGGCCGGGATCGCCGTCCGGGGGATCGCACCCCTCCTCACCGATAAATGGTGCGATCCGGCGGTCGTGGTGGTCGGGCCGGATCTCCGCTATGCCGTCCCGGTCGTCGGCGGGCATCACGGCGGAAACGATCTCGCCCGGGAACTCGCCGTCCTCGGGATAGAGCCGGTGATCACGACCGCAACCGAGACCCGGGGTAGGGAGTCGGTCGAGGGGATCGCCGCCCGCACGGGGTGCGCCGTCGTGAACCGCGACTCCACCCGGGCGGTGAACGCCGCGATGCTTGATGCCGATATCCCCCTCTACGCCGTCGCCGGTCCCGGGATCGTCGTTGCGGGTCCGGGCGTCTCCTTCCTTGCCCGGGCAGGGGAGTACGTCGTCGGCGTCGGGTGCAGGAGAGGTATCGGCGCGGCTGAGGCGGTGGAGGCCGTCCGGAAGGCGCTCGGGCATGCCGGGGTCGCTCCTGAGGAAGTCCTCGCCTACGCAACGACCGTAAAGAAACGCAGGGAGGCGGGGCTCATCGATGCTGTCGCGGAGCTCGCCGGCAACCTTGTCTTCCTGGACGACGATACGTTGAATCAGGAGGAGGCACCGTCGCCTTCACGTGCCCCCCTTATCGGTCTTGTCGGGGTCGCGGAACCCGCGGCCCTCGCGGTCTCGAAGCGCAAAGAACTGGTTCTTGCCAAACAGACATATGGTGGTGTCACTGTTGCAATCGCACGATAGCAAAGGAAGGCTGTACATCATTGGAACCGGTCCCGGCGACCTGTTGCAGATGACGTCCCGCTCTCTAAAAGCCCTTGGCGAGGCTGACTGCGTCATCGGCAACGGGTTCTATCTCGACCTCGTCGAGCCGATGCTCGCCGGGAAAGAGGTTGTCCGGAGCAGTATGGGCAAGGAGGTCGACCGGGCGAAGAAGGCACTCGCGCTTGCGGAAGATCGGGTTGTCGCGATGGTGAGCGGCGGCGATGCCGGGGTCTATGGGATGGCAAGCATCGTGCTCGAGGTGGCGGAGCGGTCGGGCTCAATGGTCGCAGTCGAGGTCATCCCCGGGATAACCGCCGCGATCTCGGCGGCATCCCGGCTCGGCTCACCGCTTTCAGGCGACTACGTCACGATGAGCCTCTCCGACCTCCTGACTCCCCGGGAGGAGATCGAGCGGAGGCTCGATCTTGCGTTCCGGATGCGGGTGCCGGTCGTTCTCTACAACCCCCGGAGCCGGGGGCGGCCGCACAACCTTGATGAGGCGATCGCTATCGCCCGCCGCCACCTCCCGGACACGACGCCGGTCGGGGTGATGAAAAACGCCTATCGGAAGGGGGAAGAGCGGCTGATCACAACGCTTGGGGAGTTTGAAGGCTATTTCGCCTTTGTGGATATGCATTCGATTGTCTTTATCGGTGGAGAGGAGACAAGGATCTGGAGGGATGAGAATGGTGCACAAGGAATCATCACGCCCCGGGGATACCACCGGAAGTACGTATACTGACCTTGCGGCGACCACGCCGGAGGCTTACGCGATAGCGAACACGAGCCGGAACCTGGCGCGTGAGGTCGTGGGGAACATCACCCTTGAAGACCGGATCCGGCAACGGTGCTCGGTTGCGGTCGGTGATTTCTCGATGGCTGAACTCATGCGTTTCGCCGGTGATCCGGTCGAAGCCGGGGTTGCAGCGCTTGTGCGGAAGGCGCCGATCATCGTTGATATCCGGATGGTGCAGGCCGGCATCCTGAAACGCGGCCATGAGAGCGAGGTCATCTGCGCCCTCGACTACGGTGAGGAGATCGCCCGGGAACGCGGGATCACCCGGACGTCCGCTGGGTTCCTTGCCCTGCGCGACCGGTTGGAAGGTGCAATCATCGTCATCGGGAACGCTCCCTCGGCGCTCCTTGTCGTCTCTGATATGATCCGGGAAGGTGTCCGCCCGGCGCTGGTCATCGGGACCCCGGTCGGGTTCGTGAACGCGGCGGAGTCCAAGGAAGAACTTCGCACCATCGCCATGCCATCGGTATCGAACACCGGTACCCGGGGCGGGACGCCGGTCGCCGTGGCGGCGGCAAACGAGATCATAACGATTCATGCCGAGCGTGGAGGTCATGCGGGACCCGGTTACTGATTTTGAGTATCCTGCAGCATGGGTTGCGGCTTGCCGCTCTCCCGATATCCTTGATGATGTCCGGCGGGGCCTTGCGGTTTTGACGGCATCGGGAGCAGTTCTTCGTCGGGGTTTTTCGACCGGAACGACGGCGGCTGCGGCCTGCAAGGCTGCTGTTCTCTCACTTGCCTGCGAGAGTGTTCGTGAGGTGGATGTCACCCTCCCCTGCGGCATCACGGTCCGGCTCCCGGTTGACGGCTACCGTGGACGGGCGTCGTGCCTGAAGGATGCCGGGGACTACGATACCGATGTGACGGGAGGGCTCGAGTTCGTCGCGATGGCAGCCCCTTCCCTCTCGGGCGGCGTCCAGTTCGTACCGGGCGAAGGCATCGGGAGTTTTGCCCGCGATACCCCTCGCCACCGGCAGGGGGCACCTGCGATCAGTGCGCCGGCGCTCGCCTGCATCCGGCGCTCGATCGATGAGGCGGTCGCTGAGATAGATCTCTCCGGGGTAACGGTCATCCTCACCATCCCCCGCGGCGCGGAAGTTGCGCAGAAGACACTGAATCCGCGGATCGGTGTACAGGCCGGTATATCTGTTCTCGGGACGACCGGATTCGTGGAGCCCTGGGACGACCATGTGGTGGATGGGGTGATCGACCGTATCACCCGGGCTCCCGGCGGCGTCGTGTTGACGACCGGCAGGCTCGGACTCCGTTACTCCCGCCTCCTCTTCCCCGACCGGGAGGCGATCCTGGTCGGGAACAAACTTGGGGAGGCGTTCCGTGCAGTCGAGGGCGACGCGATCCTCTGCGGGCTGCCCGGCCTGATCCTGAAGTTCATGAATCCGGACGTCCTCGTCGGAACCGGCTGTGCGACGGTTGAGGAACTCTCGGCGACCCCACTCTGGGAGGAGACGGCCAGTCGAGAAATCCGCGCATTTCGGAGATGTTACCCCGGTATCCGTGTCGTGATCGTCGATCGTTCCGGTCGGGTCATCGGGGAATCGTCATGAAGATCGTCGGGGTGGGATGCGGCCCCGGCATGCTGACTGTGGAAGCGGCAACGGCCATCGCGGGCGCATCTCTTCTCTATGGATCCACACGGGCGATTGAACTCGCTCGCGATGTCATCCCGATGGGATGTGAGACTCACGTGATTGCGGATTACCGGAGCCTCCGCTCCCTCCCTGATCATGCGGTCGTCCTCTCGACCGGGGATCCGATGCTTGCAGGGCTCGGCTACCTCCCGGGCGAGGTGATTCCCGGGATATCCTCTCTCCAGGTCGCGTTCGCCCGCCTGAAGGTTCCTCTGGCACGGGCGGCGGTTATCTCCGCCCACGGGAAGGATCACGCCCGGGCGGTTGCCGGTGCCCGGGAAGAGGTCGTGCGCGGCAAGGTCGTCTTCCTTGTCGCCGATCCGGTCTTTGATGTCGGGGCGCTCGCGGCCGCCCTCCCACCGGGCACCCGGATCGCCGTCTGCGAAGATCTCGGTTACCAGGAGGAACGGATCGCCCTCGGGACGGCGGCACAACCCCCGGTGCCCCGGGGCGATCTCTATGTGGTAGTGGTCGGGGAGTTTTAGGATCAGGATAGGGCTAATCCCCGCCATTTCAATGGTGGGATACAGCCCGTCTACAGGAGATACAGGAACGTATAGATACCCATGATATCCATGATCTAAGAACCCTGGAAATGGTGTAACC
>JAAZGM010000036.1 GCA_012511245.1 Methanomicrobiales archaeon
AACTGAGGATATCGGGGTTTCGGACGCTGTCCGCCTCGTAGATGAGCATGATCGCGTCGGAGCCGTAGGTATCCTTGTAGTGGGCGAGGAGCGCGCCGCGGGGGGTGGTCTTGTCGATGTAGGTGTCATCTCCGGTCTCCATCGTCACCATCGAAAGACCAAAGAGCGCCAGGAGGAAGACGGCCGCCGCAACTCCGGCGACGATCCAGGTATGGTTGTTGATGGCCGCGGCGAGCCACTCGTAGGGGCTCTTCATGTGCGCTCCTCCGGCATGCGCGCCCCGTACTCGCCGATGATCGCCACGGTCACCGCACGAGCGATCTCGCCATCACTCCTGCCGTTGTACTCGATCCCGTAGTCCCTCGCCATGCCCTGGAGTCTTGCAGGGTTGAGGATCCGGTAACCACGGTCATCCTCTTCGGTTTTAGCCGTTATCGTGAGAACGGATGAGAGCAGGGAAGTTGCAGGCTCTTCGTCCATGGCGAGGCGGTGCAGCAGGGCTACGGCTTGCTGGCAGTCCGGCGGGGGAATGAATCCCGCTTCGATCCAGACCTGCCTGGTCTCTTCGAGATCCGGCTCGTTACAGGGTGGGTTGCTATAGATCTGCCTCTTACGGGACGATCCCCGTGAACCCCGAGTGGGTCTGGTGTTGTGGGTGGTTGCGCAGTTCACATCTCTCCTCGTTATAAATGGCTTTTCTGCTGGAGATAATGTTTTGAAGGACAGAATATGAACCTGCTGCAACTCTGGCCGGGACTGGAGGCAGATTGTGGGTATTTGCAGGCCGGGTGCTTCGCCAGATCCTTCACAATATCCCCGGAATCACATGTGTATCGGGTGAGGAAACCTGTGGACTCTTCTGGCAGGTGTCTGGATCACCCCCCATGAGAGGGTGGGTTACGGCTTTTCTGTGGATGGCAAAAAGTCCCGGATCGATCTCCTCTCCTCCCCTGACGGCATGAATCATCCGCCGCCCGGGAGGCGTATCGGACAACGGGCGGTTTTGGCGGAGGTTCAGCCGCGCCCGAATTCCGACCGTCCGTTGCGGCTGGATATGCCCTGGGGCATACTGATGATGATCTCTTCCAGCTCTTGGAGGTGGATACATCTGTTCATCTGTTCTCATCCCTCTTCCCGTGATGCCTTCCATCAGGGTACACATGCCCGACCGGAAGTTCTGGTATATCTCGCACGGGACCGGCTTATGGGAGGTAGCCCTCCTGTAAAGGGCTGTTATGCGAGGAAGATTAAACCCTTTCTCGCCAATATATTCGTGTCCTATCATAAGCCATAAGTGTGTTGCAACTAAATAGAGGTGCAATGACTGCCGAGATAGTTCCCGGGCTTCGCAGTATCGGGATGAACGAGTACGAGGCAAACGTCTATTCTACACTCGTAGGTCTGCAAAAAGCGACCGCGCGAGATATCCATGAGGTAAGCGGGGTTCCCCGGGGACGGATCTATGAGATCTTAAACGACCTGGCTCGCCGGGGTTTCATAGCGGTTGAGGAGGGATCGCCTACCTCCTACCACGTGCTTGACATCGATGTGGTCTTCGACCGGCTCAAGGAAGACTACGTCCGCACCCTCGACGAGACCCGCGAGGTGTTGAAGAGCCTCTCGGTCAAACCGCATATCTCCCCCGATTCGTTCTTCATCCTCAGGAGCGACTGGGCGATTGAGAACCATATCTCTTCGCTCTTTCGCCGGGTAAAGAAGAGCATGGTGATCCTCTGCTACGATCCGGAGTTCCTCCGGAAGCATTATGCAGCTATCAAACCGCTCGAGCGTAAGATCGATCTCTACGTGGTCGTGCGAGAAAGGGATGGGTATACCGACATCAAGCTTCCAATCTACGAAGCAAGGGGAACCGTGCTCGAGCTTCTTGAGTCTTCGCCTATGAACGAGGCTGCGATTGGTCTGAGGAAAGATGAGTGTGCGATCCTGGTCGACGGCCGGGACTTCTTCGTCATCGCCACTGCTGGTTCCAGGCGGCACGCGGTGATTGGATCCGATATGCCGATCATCGGGTACATGCAGAAGACGATCGTCGAGCGGATTTCCTGTTCGTGAAACGGCGGTCGGTTGGGTCATCAGGGGAGAGGGGGCATGCTCTCCTGCGGTATCTTTCAACGATCACCTGCATCGCCTCCATGGTTAACTCTCGTTTGCGTTTTTCGGGGCATGGACTGCCCTTGCTTCATCGGACGTCACCAGATCGACGGGAGCGCCGGGGTGGAGCGAGAGATATTTTTGTTCCGATGAAGGTGAGAAGCCCGAACAGCCGGGAGAATTGATGAGGGTGTCGATATCTCTTGCCCCGGTCTGCTTGTATGGTGCGGCTGTTCCGTTGATACCGATCAGGTCACCGGGAACTGCGTAGAGATTCCATTTTTGAGCCGTTACAGTGTTGTGAAGGCTACTTCCCGGGGCATGTGGATACCGATATTCTGTCGAAGGGGTGCTGATGGATTGCTGCAAGTGGAGGTGCCGGCCGGGATTTACCCGGCACTGGCTCCCCGCGAAAAGGGCATTATCCTTTGTTGTTCGAGTAAGTGATCCTGATCTCTGCGGTATCCCGCAGAAAGTTGACGCTCAGTACCTCGACTTCATAGACGTTCAGCCCCGTCCTTGTCCGGAGGTCGGCAAGCATCTCTTCCCGCCGCTCTCGCGGTATCAGGTCGATCTTTTCGTAGATCACATCCATCTGGTGCTGTTCCCTGTTGAATCCCCACGCCTTATCAAGAATCCAGATCGTCAGGATGACGAGGACGTTTGCGATCAGCATCTCGTCGTATCGGGCAAACCCCCAGAGGACCGAGTTCAGCACGGGGAGCGCAGCCATCACGAAGAGGTAGGTCATCTCGCGGATCGGGACCGTCTCCGTCCTGTAGCGCAGGATCGAGAAGAGTGCGAAAAGGCCGAAGCCCGCCCCTATCGAGAGCTCGATGCTGGTGAACAGCCACATGATGAAGTAGATCACCGTGTTGAAGGCGCGGAACGTGAAGACGTAGTTGTTGCACCGACCTCCCGGGTAGTAGATGAACCGGACGATGACGAACGCGGCAAGGAAGTTGAGGATGAAGCCTGCGACGAATAGGGTGAGATCGCCGGTCAGCATGGCTGGCGACCTCCTTGCGAGAGTCCGGCGATGAAGCGCAGGTTCGGTTTGAACCTGTTATGCTTCAGTTGATCGTAAAGC
>JAAZGM010000235.1 GCA_012511245.1 Methanomicrobiales archaeon
TCGATATGGGGCAGGTGATGTTCGGCCGGACGACGACGATGACCGCCGACGGGCCGATGGAGTTCAACCTCTACCGCCTCCACCACGACAAGTGGAGCAACCACGACGTGGAACTCGAGACGGGCTCAGGGATCATCCCGGTCGTCTACCGGCGCAAGAACCTGGTCAACTCGATCATGTGGGCGATCGGCCTCGAACTCGCGCTCCTGACAGAGAGCCCCTGGCAGTGCCTCCTCACGACGGACAACCCGAACGGTGCGCCGTTCGTCAAATACCCGGAGATCATCGCCCTCCTGATGAGCAAGAGATACCGCGACGCCGAGTTCGCGACGATTCACCCCGATACCGGATCGCGTGTGCCCCTGCCGGCGATCGAGCGCGAACTCGACTGGCACGAGATCGCGGTGATGACCCGGGCCGGCGGAGCAAAGGCGCTCGGGATCCAGGATCTCGGGAAGGGGCATCTCGCCCCCGGCGCCGATGCGGATATCGCCATATATCCCCTCAAGATCGGTGAGGTCGATCCCTCTGCCGAGTATCAGAAGGTGATCGACGGGTTCAGCCAGACGGAGTACACGATCAAGCGGGGCAGGGTCGTCGCCCGGCGGGGCGAGTGCCTCGTCCACGGGAGCAACGCAACGTTCTGGGTCGCGCCGAAGGTCTCCGATGAATATGATATGGGAAGAGATCCCGACTTCATCGAGAAGTTCGACCGCTACTACACCGTCCGGATGAGAAACTACCCGGTGCAGGAGGAGTACGTGAATCAGAGCCGGTGCATCGTGACGGAGGCGGAACTATGAAGGTCACGCTTGCAATGAAATCCGCAGCGAAGGGGTTCATCCCTATCGAGGCGGAGTCGATCGTCCCGAAGAACTTCCTCTCCGGCACCGACCTCTCGGTCTGGCGGGGAAACCGCGAGCTCCGGCTCGACGAGGCCTTCGAGATCTCGGTTGAGGGGAGTGCCGACCGTCCGGAGGACGTCGAGGTCGTCTTATCGGGCGACACCCACCGGTTGAAGCGGGTCGGCGAGTATATGGACGCCGGAAAGATCACCATCCTCGACGGCATCGGTATGCACTGCGGCAACTTCATGACCGGCGGGACGATCGAGATCCACGGGAACGCCGACGGCTGGCTCGGCCGGGAGATGAGCGGCGGAACCATCGTCTGCCGGGGCGACGTCGCCGATTACTGCGCATCGGGCTACCGCGGCGGCCGGAAGGGGATGAAGGGCGGCAGCGTCGAGGTCTTCGGCCGCGCCGGGGATTTCCTCGCGGAGAACCTCGCCGGCGGCACGGTGATCGTGCACGGCGATGCCGGGGATATGGCCGGGGCGGAGCTCCGTGGCGGGACGCTCATCGTCCACGGGAGTTGCAGCCGCCCGGCCGCGAACATGAAGGAAGGCTCCTGCTACGTCTACGGCACCGCCCGGGGTATGATCCCGACCTTCCGTAAGATCGGGACGGTTCAGCACGAAGGGCACACACTTATCCAGTTTGCCGGCGATCTCGCGAACCGTGGGAAAGGAAACCTTTTTGTGAAGGACTACGAATATCTGGACTGATGGTCAGGCACGAGTGTGGGTTCGACGCCCCGATCCACTGCAAACGATGTGGAAGGCCGCTGGAGAGCAATGAGCGCAGGGGTCTTTACTGCCCGCACTGCGGGAGAAAAGTGAGCATGATCTGCCCGGGCTGCGGGCGTCTCTGGTGATCGTCAGGCCCGGCTCTTGACCCACCGGGCGTACTGCGCCCTGAGCTCGCGGACGTCCTGCTCCGTGAGATCTTTCTTCCCGGTCTGGTGCAGGTAGGTCTCGAGCTGCTCCACAACCTGTTCTGCATCCAGGAAATCATCGACATCAAGGTAGACCGGCGCCCGTTCCACGTTGATCACCTCACCGCACATCGGGCAGAGCCTCCAGCGCTGGTAACAGTCCACGTAGTTGAAGGTCTTGCAGCCCGGGCATCGGATGACGAGGTACATGGGTAATGGGAGTTGTGCGGGCATGCGGATATATAATTATCCATCATGCCCTCTCCCGGTCTTCGGGGTATCCCCGGGCGGGGTGATTCTCAAGCGCCCGATAGAGCGATCCCGGCGAGGAGAATATTTTGGTGCGGCGGCCTGTGCACCTTCGGTGCGCGAGCTCCTGCCGTTCGACCGGTCGTATGCCGCGCCTGGCGGTGCTTCTGCTCCCATCCTCAGTATTTCGTTAAAGCGGCTGAGGTAACGCCTCTCTTTGCGTGCATCAAACCTTCGCGTGAGTATTCAGTGCACGGTTCAGGAAAGCCTCGCGCGTTGGGCACGAAGCCGCGAAATTCGGCATCCGTCGCCCCGCATTGCCCCCGCGCTCAGGATGGGGGAGGAGGCCGGGGATTTCCAGGAAACCGCATTCCTCATCCTGTCTCCTCTAACTGCGTGTCGAGGTCGGCAAGAATGGTTTGCACCCCCGTTTCGAGAACGGGTATCTCGTTTTGGAGGATGCTCCAGACAATCCTCCAATCAACCTCAAAATAGGCATGAATCAGTTTGTCCCGTGAGCCGGCGATCAGCCGCCAGGGGATATTCGGATATTGCGCTTTCAGATCCCCGGAGAGATTTTTCGTCGCTTCTCCGATGATCTCGATCGAGCGGACGATGCCACGCTGCCGTAACGAATCTGTAAGCAGGCCCTCGTACGTTAGCCCCCTGCCAACCTCATGGAGAAATGCAATCTCATCGAGGATGTGCCGGAGATAGAGCTCGTCACGCCTCACACCAGACAACCTCCTGCTCGACATACGGCCGCAGGTGCTTGCCGAGTCCCGGTTCGGTGACGAGATCTACCCGCCGTCCAAAAATATCCTCAAGGTAGAAAACAAGTTCCATGAAGTTCCGGAACGTCGTCTGCCCCGGTGCAAATTCGACCAGCACATCCACGTCGCTCTCCGGCCGGTCTTCGCCGCGGGCGATCGACCCGAAGATGCCGATCCTCATCACGCCGAACCGCTCCCGGAGCAGCGGGAGCATTTTTTCGAGCTGAACGATGAACTTGTTCTTCTCCCGACGCTGTGTCTGAGCCGTCATACGGGTTCTGCTCGCCTCCTGATCGTACCTGGGGATGAGAAGATGATGAAGATTGCCCCTCATGGGATGGGGAGGTTACCGATGGTCGGATATACGGTCGAGACAGGAGCGCCTCCCCTCCACGGTGATACCTCCGTGAAATCCGTGCATGGGACGGCCCCAAAAACCGCTATCCCAGGTGTTCTCGACAGTTTCACGATATCCCACGACCTGGAACACGGCTTTCCCCGGTTATCGCAATGCACTGCCCCCACCCCTCGCGGGCAGGGTGGGGGTCACAGGTTCCGGATATACGGTCGAGACAGGGGCAAAGTGGAGGCCACCGACGGCCAGATATACGGCAGTGGACGATGTACACCTAAATCTTCACGCATCATCGCCTCGCACCCTCCGAGAGATCGAGACCTGCTCACTCCTTCCCGCTGATGTGCCGGCAGAACCCTTCCTTCACCGGGCCAGCGGCGGTATGCTCGCAGGGAAAGTCAGGGCAGGCAAAGCAGTATCTCATTCCTCTCAGAAAAGCGCAGGTTGCAATCGCACAGAACGGGTTCTCCTTCGGGATGCACCCTACCCCGGGGCGGGGGCAGGTGCCCTCGGAGATCTTCGGGCAGACCTCGCAGGCGATGCCGCAGACACCGATCTTCATAATCTACCGTCCAGCAGCTGGCTGTTAAGCCTTGCGATATCTCTCCACCACCGCGGTGGAGGATGGGTACTTCCCGGAGGCTCACTTCCGCACGACGTTCCTCGGCGCGAGATCCCTCACCGTCGGGCTCTCGATCACCCTCCCGTCGGCACCGTAGCGCGAACCATGACAGGGGCAGTCCCAGGACTTCTCCGCGTTGTTCCAGGCGACGGTGCAGCCCATGTGCATGCAGGTCGGATCAAGCGTATGAAGCCTGCCCTGCCCGTCCCGAAAGACCGCAACCTTCTGCCCATCCACCTCGACGACCTTCCCCTCGCCGGGTGGTATCGCCGCCGTTTCCCGGTCGAACCGTGCGGCATCGACCTCGACCACTCCTCCTGCGGCCCTGAGTCTCTTCTGCACCTGTTCGGGAAACTCCGGCTGCTTCTGGAATCGTGCAGGATCAAAAACCTCCGCCCAGGGGCTCGTTCGGCCCAGGATCAGGTCGGTGAGGATCATCCCCGCCGCCGTGCCGTTGGTCATCCCCCACTTCCCAAACCCCGTAGCGACGAAGATACGGTCATGGCCCGGGGCGAGGGGGCCGATGTAGGGGGCGCCGTCGGTCGTGTTGTAGTCCTGCGCCGACCAGTGGTAATCGATGGACTGGATGGTGAAGACCGACCGGGCATACTCCTCAAGGCTCCTGTAGCGCGCCCGGGTATCGGTCACCTTCCCGGTATCATGCGCCGCACCGGTGACGATGGCGATCTCACCGCCGTCGGCCGTGGGCTGCGACCGCCAGGAGTGGTCGGGTTCGGCGGTGTTGATGAACATGCCGTTCGGGAACGGCTCATCGATATGGACGCCGAGCGCGTAGGACCGTGACGGCTGCATCCGGGCGTAGTATGCACCGGGACGGTCGTAGATGGGGTAGTGCGTGGCGATGACCGCATGACTGGAGTGGATTGAGCCCCGGTCGGTCTTCACCGTGACGCCGTCTGCATGCTCCTCGAGGCCTACGGCTTTCGTCATCTCAAAGACGTAACTCCCCTCTCCCGGAACGTGGCCGGCAAGCAGGAGGAGGTAGTTACGCGGGTGGAACTGCGCCTGGTTCTCGAACCGAACCGCGCCGAAGGTCTTCCCCGGGAGCGGGAGATCCTCGACAAACGCCGCCGGGAGCCCGAGACTCTTCGCCGCGTCCGCCTCGGCCTCGACCTTCTTGCGGCCGCCCTCCGACTCCGCAAATGTGTAGGCCGGTTTTCGCTCGAAACTGCACGGGATGGCATACTCCCGGACGAGGGACGCGACCGTCTCGATAGCCGCCTGGTTCGCACCCGCGTACTGCCGCGCCTTCTCGTGCCCGAACCGGCTGATGAGGTTGGCATAGACCAGCTGGTGGAGTGACGTCACCTTCGCCGTTGTGTAGCCGGTGGCGCCCGTGACGATCCGGTAGGCGTCGATGAGGGTGACGGTCAACCCTGCCCGTTTCAGCAGAAATGCCGTGGTGACGCCCGCTACCCCGCCGCCGATCACCGTGACGTCCGTCTTCCCGTCCCCATCAAGGGGCGGAAACGCCGTCTCCGGCGACGTGGCCATCCAGTATGATTCTGCCGTGCCCGGCAGAGTGCTATCAGATTCTGGTAACGCTCCCATCCATATCTCCTCGCGGGTGGATGCCCCGGCACCCATATAACGGTTATGCGAGGAGAGAGAGAGGTCCGTCGATCAGGAGGGTGAAGGGATCAGCCGTTACGCATAAGAGAAGAGGGGAGAATGGGGGAGGCGATCAGGATGAATACGATCCAGATGATTGATGACTACGAGCAGCACATCGGGAAGGAAGCCGTACGCCGTATCAAGGCAAAAGCGCGACCGCTTCGCGATCTCCACATCATACACGTGAACTCCACCTACTACGGCGGCGGTGTCTCGCAGATCCTTGCATCCCTGACGCTCCTGATGAACGGCCTCGGCATACAGACCGGGTGGCGCGTCGTCCACGGCCCGCCCGACTTCTTCAGCGTGACGAAAAAGTTCCATAACGCCCTCCAGGGTGCAGAGATCAACATGACCGACCGGAAGAAAGAGATCTATGAACAGGTCATTTACGAGAACGCCGTGCGTAACCACCTCGATCACGACATGGTCTTCATCCACGACCCCCAACCCCTCCCGCTGATCACCCACTACCGGAAGAAGGTTCCCTGGGTGTGGCGCTGCCACCTCGATCTCTCTGCACCGAACCGGGAGGTCTGGGATTATCTCGTCCCGTTCATCGAGAAGTACGATGCCGTCATCTTCTCATGCAAGGAGTATCGCCAGAAGATCAAGAAACCGCAGATCTTCTTCATGCCCGCCATCGATCCCTTCTCCATCGTGAACCAGGACCTGCCCGAGAGCGCCATCGATGAGCGTCTCGAACACTACGGTATCCCGACCGACCTCCCCCTCGTTGTGCAGATCTCCCGGTTCGACCGCTGGAAAGATCCGCTCGGGGTCATCCAGGCATTCCAGAAGGCGAGGAAAGAGGTGCCCTGCACCCTGGTTCTTGTCGGGAACGTGGCGACCGATGACCCGGAGGGTGGAGCGGTCTATAAGTCTCTCCTCTCCTACCGGAACGAGCGGATCATCATCCTGAGCGTCCAGGATGGAGCGCTCGTGAACGCCCTCCAGCGCCGTGCCGCGGTCGTCCTCCAGAAGTCCATCCGGGAGGGGTTCGGGCTGACGGTATCGGAAGCGATGTGGAAAGGGGCGGCGGTGATCGGCGGGAACGTCGGCGGCATCAGTCACCAGATACAGGATGGGAAGAGCGGGTTCCTGGTCTCCTCCGTCGATGAGGCGGCGGAGCGGATCGTCCAGCTCCTCCGCGACCCCGACCTTCGCGCACGCCTCGGGGAGGCGGCACGCGAGAGGGTGCGGGAGTGCTTCCTCTTCACCCGCACGGTCGAGCAGTACCTCGACCTGATCGGTTCGTTCGAGCCGGAGTTCCGGCTGAAGGAGATGGAAGGGTCTTCCTGCGAGTGACTCACCGCGGCACAGTTCACCTCTATTGAGGGGTTTGAGCGGGAGCCACCCCTTTGATTTCACGAATTCAAAGATATGCGGGCGGATGGATGCCCTCACACCTTACATCACCACTCTTCCGTTGCGATCCGGATGACAGGTGAGAAACCCACCCCGGACAGGTACAGGTGGGGTCTCGCAAAGTGAGATGCCGCTTATATCCATCGATAGCGGAGCGTTGGGGAGATCTGAACCACCTCTCCGGGGATATCTCCCGCGCCACGCACCAGCCCCGGGCCGGAATCGCCGGAATCCAGCGGCACCCTCTTGCGAGAAAACACGAGCCTTTTTCTGTAATCGGAGACGATCCATGATCCATGGATATCCAGGTAATCGGTGTTACAGGCCTCCCCCTGATCCAGAAAGGCGACGACCTGCCCGCCCTCATCTGCGATCGTGTCACATTCGAGGATGGGGACATCCTCACCATTGCTTCATCCGTCTACTCAAAGGCAAAAGGGTTCACCCGCGAGCTCTCCACCATCTCCCCCGGTGCGGATGCCGTGCGGATCGCGGCAAAGACGAAAGAGGACCCCCGTTTCGTCCAGGCAGTCCTGGATTCGTCCACCGACGTCTTGCTCGAGTATCCGTTCATCCTCTCCGAAGTGCCGTCGGGCCACATCGGAGTGCGTGCGGGCGTCGACCACAGCAACGTCGAGGACGGCCGGATCATCATCCTCCCGCCCGACCCCATGGGGGCCGCGGCAGAGGTCCGCGACGCCGTCCACAAGATCACGGGAAAGGACATCCGGGTGCTCGTCACCGACACCTGCGGGCGGTCGTTCCGGCGCGGGCAGACGGGTATCGCCATCGGCTGGGCGGGTATGACGGCGATCAACGACTACCGGGGTGACACCGATCTCTTCGGTCACGTCCTCGAGATCACCGAAGAGGCGGCGGTCGATGAGATAGCGGCCTTTGCAAACTTCGTCATGGGCGAGAGCCACCAGGGTATCCCTGCAGTGGTATTCCGGAACTGTCGGATGTGGAACGGGCACGATTCCGTCTACTTCACACGGGAGGAAGACATCATCAGGGCCGCTCTAAGGGAGACTAAAAAGAATTAGAAGAGGGCATTGAGGACAAATATCGCCACGCCGGTCACGACTGTTACCACGATGACGGTCATCGGGCTGATATGGATGGCCCGGTGATCGTCGCTGTCGTAGTAATTGACCAGACCAGCGGAGGAGACCAATCTTCCGCTAGATTTCTTCGCCATACCAGAATATTCTCCCTTGCAATATATAAAACAGAGGTTTGACCATGCAGGAAGTTCCACCCCGCGTCTTCACCGGCCGCGCGCTCCTCGGCGAAGACCTCCGGGAAGAAGACGTCACCATAACCGTCTCCGGGGGCATCATCACATCGATAGAGCCCTCTTCCCGGCCGGCTGAGAGATGGATCGTGCCCGCCTTCTTCAACGCCCACACGCATCTCGGCGACACCGTTGCGATGGACACCCCCGCCCCGGGCAGCCTTGCCGAGCTCGTCAAACCCCCGAACGGCTTAAAGCACAGGATTCTCGCGGCTACCCCACGGGCTGAACTTGTTCGGGGGATGCGGTCAAGCATCTCGACGATGATCGCGACCGGGACAACCGGGTTTGCCGACTTCCGCGAAGGAGGGATCGAGGGTGTCGCAGCGCTCCGCGAGGCGGCGGCCGGGCTCGACTGTCATCCGGTCATATTCGGCCGCGAAGGCGGGGAAGAGGCAAGCGAGGGGGCGGGGATCAGCAGCGTTCACGACGTGGCGAATGCAGAAGAGATCGTCAGGGATGCGCGGGCTGCGGGAAAACTTGTCGCCTTCCACGCCGGGGAGAGGAAACCCGACGACGTCGATGATGCGCTCGCGTTCGAGCCTGACCTGCTCGTCCACTGCACCCATGCAACAGATGCGCAGCTCCGCCGGATCGTCGATATGGGAATCCCCATCGCCGTCTGCCCGCGATCGAACTGGCTGCTCGGGGTTGCGGCGTCGGCAGCACACCCGCCTGTTGAGCGTGTACTTGAACTCGGGGGCACACTCTACCTCGGAACGGACAACGTGATGTTTGTCCAGCCCGACATGCTCCAGGAGATGGCGTTTGCCGCGACCGTCTACCGTGCGCGCCCCGAAGATATCCTCCGCGCTGCGGTCTCCGGCGCCCGACTGGCAGGGGTATCGGGGTACCTTGAAGAAGGGCAGAAAGCGAATTTCCTGGTCATAAATCCACAAAATCACAACATCTCATTCAGCAAAGACATCCGGGCGACTATCGTAAAACGGCTGGATTCTTCATTTATTTGCCAAACAGTTTTAACCATGCAATAGAAATCAAATAGAAGTATCTGTTCTGCGTGGTGTGTATGTTCCGTAAGATACTCGTTGCTGTAGACGGCTCTGAACCAGCCAACCGGGCTTTTGAGACAGCTCTCGGTGAGGCAGGTGTCTGGAAAGCCGAAGTTCATGCTGTTTATGTGGTTGAGTCCGGGCTGTTTTCTTCCCTGCCCATGGACAACACGCTCGAGATCATCTACAGTGTTCTGCAAAAGGAGGGGAATGATATCCTTGAGGGGGTTCGGAAGAAGGCAAATGCAGTGGGAATCTCTCTAGTCACGCATCTCCGGCAGGGGCATGCGGGATACCAGATCATCTCTCTTGCTGAAGAGCTGGGCGCCGATCTCATTGTCCTTGGTTCCTATGGAAAGAGTGGAGTCGACCGGCTCCTGCTTGGCAGCGTGACCGATTACGTGGTGCAAAACAGTCCCATTACGACGATGGTGGTGAGATCATAACATCCCCGGAGCAGATGCTCGTCAGGGACTTCATGATCACCGATGTCGTCTGCGTCGAGATCCCGGGAAACCGGGACGATGTCCTGCGTATCCTGAAGCGCACCGGCATCAGCGGCGTACCGGTTCTGAAGGATGGCGAACTCGTCGGTATCATCACCCGAAAGGATCTCCTCCGTAAAGCCGAAGAGACCCAGCTCGGGCTCTTGATGACACCCGATCCGGTCGTCATCCGGCCAGATGCCCCCATATCGGAGGCAGCCCAGTTGATGGTGCGCCACAACATCAGAAGGCTTCCCGTCATAGAGAACGGGACGATGATCGGGCTCATCAGCGTGGCCGACCTCGTCGCCGCCATCGCCCAGATCCGCTTCGATGTGCCGATCCGGGACCACTTCATCAGCAAGACCTACGCCCTCTGGGAGGAGACGCCTCTCTCGCTTGTCGGGAGGATCCTTGAGATCTCAGGCTACGACGCCATCCCCATCCTGATGGAGGACGGCACGCTCACCGGGATCATATCGGAGCGTGACCTCATCAGGCACTCCCGCATCGAGGACGGCGTCGAGGTCAGCGACTTCTCAAACGGCACAGACGACGACGAATGGACCTGGGAGAGCATCCGGGACATGCACACCATCAGTTACGGTATCTCTCGCATCCAGCTCCTCCCGATCCCCGTGAAGAACGCGATGGTGAAGAATGTCCTCGCTGTCCCCCTGAATGCCGGGGTCGGCGAGTGTGCACTGAAGATGCGGCGGGCCAGGGTCGACCAGCTCCCCGTGATCAACGGGAACAAACGGCTTGTCGCCATGCTCTTCGATCGCGAACTGATCAAGGTGCTGCTGCCTGAGCAGTAGACCGTGCGAAAGGATTAAGGGGCAACATTCATATAATATACAGATGCTTATCCCTGCCGTGCCCGAAGATGGTACGGCGGTAAATTTATGTTTTATGATACCACTATACGCTTAACCGCTTTTGAGCGAGATAAGACATTTTAATGGTTTTAGGGGTGCTTCAATGCTTGATACTTCCCAAGAGGTTATGAAAGGCACAACAACGGTAGGACTGATCTTCGACGGCGGCGTAGTTCTTGCAACGGAGATGCGGGCAACGATGGGGAATATGATCGCGAGCAAGCGTGCAAAGAAGATCTACCAGATCACGCCGAGGATCGGTCTCACGACCGCCGGCGGTGTCGGTGATGCGCAGCAGCTTGTCCGGATCCTGCAGGTCGAGTGCAATCTCTTCGAGATGCGCCGTGGCAAGACGATGTCTGTCGGCGCTGCATCGACCCTGCTCTCGAATTATCTGAACCAGAACCGCTACTATCCGTACTACGTCCAGCTCCTTATGGGTGGATTCGACGACGAGGGGCCGAGCGTCTACTCGGTCGATGCCATGGGCGGAGCGACCAGAGAAGAGGATATCGTCGCTACCGGTTCAGGTTCTCCTTTCGCGTACGGCGTGCTCGAAGACCAGTACCGCACCGGCATGACGGAGGATGATGCAAGAGATCTCGCCGTCCGTGCCGTCCGTTCAGCGATGCGCCGTGACTCAGCCTCCGGCGAGGAGATCATGGTGGTCGTGATAACGAAAGACAAATACGAAGAACACATAGAACGCGGGTTGCAGGGCTACCCTGCTGCCCGCTCAACACTCTAACATTTTTTAGGACGCTCTTATAATGGTAATTGCAGATAAACTCCAGGATTTGAAGGAGCAGATCAACAAGATTGTTCCCAGGGGGATCACAATCTCGGACGTCGAGTTTGAAGGGCCCGAGCTTGTCATCTATACCGACGATCCAAAACAGTTTGCCGATCAGGCCGACCTGATCAAGATCCTTGCGCGTGATCTCAGGAAGCGGATCGTCGTACGCCCGAATATCCTCGAAGATCCCGAACGGGCTGCCCAGGAGATCCGTGCGGTCGTGCCGGAGGGGGCAGGGATATCCGATCTCTTCTTTGACCCTGAGACGGGCGAGGTCCTGATCGAGGCGGAGAAACCCGGTGTTGTCATCGGAAAGAACGGCATCACCCTCCGCGAGATCACAAAGCAGATCGGCTGGACGCCAAAAGTGGTCCGGACGCCGCCCATAGAGAGTTCGACGGTAAAACAGATCCGCACCTACCTCCGGTCGGTGAAGGACGAGCGTAAAGCGTTTCTGCGCAAGATCGGCCACCGCATCCACCGTGAGGTCACGAGCAAAGACCAGTGGCTCCGGGTCACGACGCTCGGATGCTGCCGCGAGGTCGGCCGAGCCGCGTTCCTGATATCGACGCCAGAGAGCAAGATCCTGCTGGACTGCGGCGAAAAACCGGGGACTGCCGCGAACGGGACACCTTACCTCTACGTGCCCGAGATATCGCCGCTCACATCGCTCGATGCGGTGGTGCTCACCCACGCGCACCTCGACCACTGCGCCCTCGTCCCCCTCCTCTACAAGTACGGGTACGAGGGGCCGGTCTACTCGACCCCACCGACAAGGGACCTCTCGGCGATGCTCCAGCTCGATTACCTGGATGTCGTGCGGAAAGAGACGGACAAGATCCCCTACACCTCAAACGAGGTGAAGGCCTACATGAAGCACTCTATCACGCTCAACTACGGGAGCGTGACCGATATCGCGCCCGACGTCAAACTCACCTTCCATAACGCGGGGCATATCCTCGGTTCAGCCATCGCCCACTTCCACATCGGCGAAGGGCTCTACAACATAGCGTTCACGGGCGACTTCAACTACCAGAAGACGAGGCTCTTCTCTCCTGCGGTATCCACGTTCCCCCGGCTCGAGGCGCTCTTCATGGAGAGCACCTACGGCGGGGCAAACGATATCCAGCCACCGCGCAAGGATGCCGAGGAGAAACTCTACGAGACGGTCTCCGCGACGATCAAGCGCGGCGGCAAGGTGATCATCCCCGCGTTCGCCGTCGGGCGGTCGCAGGAGGTCATGCTCGCCCTCGAAGAGGGTATCCGGAAACAGAAGATACCGCCGGTGAAGATCTACCTCGACGGTATGATCAAGGAAGCGACGGCGATCCACACGACCTACCCGGAGTACCTCAACAGCGATCTCCGGAACCAGATCTTCCGCGAGGGTTTGAACCCCTTCCTCTCTGAGGCGTTTGTCCAGGTGGACTCGCCTGATCTCCGTGAGAAGGTGATCGGGGGCGACCCTTGCGTCATCATCACGACAAGCGGTATGGTTAGCGGCGGGCCGGTGATGGAGTACCTCAAAGCCCTCGGCCCCGATGAGCGCAACACGCTCATATTCGTCGGCTATCAGGCGGAAGGGACGCTCGGGCGGCGTATCCAGAAGGGCTGGCGCGAGATCCCGCTCGGATGGCGCGAGACGATCGTGATCAACCTTGAGATCGCGACGAGCGACGGGTTCTCCGGCCACTCCGACAGGAAGCAGTTGATGAGCTATGTCGCCCACCTCCAGCCGCGCCCGGAGAAGATCTTCACCATCCATGGTGACGAGAACAAGACGATCGATCTTGCAAGCTCCATCTACAAGCGGCACCGCATCGAGACACACTCCCCCATGAACCTCGAAACCTACCGCATGATCTGAGGATGCCACGAAACCTGCCCGTTCTCCTCGGGATATTCGTGGTTATGGCGCTCTCGAACGCCGTCGTTCCGGTGCTCCCGGGTTTTGCGGAGGGGGCGGCGATGCAGGGCGCGATCTACGCCGCATATTTTTTGGGCACGTTCATCATGGTGCTGCCCGCCGGGATAGCGAGCGATCGGTTCGGCCGCGTACCGCTCATCCGTGCCGGGCTCCTCCTGACGATCGTGAGCGGGGTTCTCATCCTGCTCTTCCCCTCAGGCCTCCCGCTCCTCCTCTTCCGGGTGGTCGAGGGGCTCGGTGCCGGGCTCCTCCTCTCGGCGGCGCTAGCATGGGCGAACTCGCACCCGTCGGCCGGGCAGGTCAGCGGATACGTCATGGCGGCACAGAACCTCGGCCTGGTCGCGGGGCTTCTCGCCGCGGGGTGGCTCGACACCCTCTTCGACAGCCATCTCGCGGGGATCGCCTTCTTCACGGCGCTCACCATCCCTGCGCTCGCGATGAGCGCCATCATCAGGGAGAGCAACCACGCCGGGTTTGTGGAGGCCGATCTCTCGCTCATCGTCCGGAACTACTTCTGGCTCTTTACCGCAGCAGCCGTTCTCGTGGGGATGACCGGGGTGGTGGCGGCGCTCTACCCCGGGTACACGGGAGGCGATCCGTCGCTCCTTGCCCTTGAGCTCGCGACGGTCAATATCGCGACCGTCATCGCCGTGCTCGTCGTCCCCCGCCTCGACCTCTGTCCTGCCCCGACCATCCGGGTCTCCGCGATCCTGATGGCGGGCGCGGTCGTAGCGAGCTACGCAACACCGTATGCCCTCCCCATCATCGGGGCTCTTGCCGGGGTGATCATCGTCGCGGTGCTCGCATTCCTCGCAAAGACCAATGTCCAGCAGGGGGTTATGACCGGGCTCTTCAACACCGCGACCTACGCAGGGTTTACCATTCTTCCCGCTCTTGCCGGGCTGATCGCAGGCGGGTTCGGCTTTTTCGCTGCGTTCCTCCTGGCTGCCGGGCTGGCGGCGGCGATGGCGGTCACGATCGGCAGGTGCCGGTGCAGGTGCCCCGCCTGACGGAGCGCATATAACCAGTTCCGTCCATAGAATCATTCATGAAGATGCTGATCGGCGGCGAACTGCGCGATTCTGTCTCCGGTAGAACATTCCCGGTACATAACCCTGCAACGGGCGATATGGTTGATGAGGCGCCGCTCGGCGGTGAAGATGATGTCTTATCCGCCATCGAGGCGGCAGGGGAGGCGTTCTCCGACTGGGCTGCAAAGAGCCCGAGAAACCGGGGAAAGATCCTCTTCTTCGCTGCAGAAGAGATCCGGCGGAGGAACACCGACCTGGCGGCGCTCCTGACCGCCGAACAGGGTAAACCCATCCGCGAGGCGGTCGACGAGATCAACGGGTTTGCAAACATCCTCGAGTATTATCACGGCCTCTCGGCAGTAATCCGGGGTGAGTCCGAAAACCTCAGGGGTTACGGCCATGTCACCGTCCAGAGGCGGCCGCTCGGCATCTGCGGCGCGATCATCCCCTGGAACATGCCGGCGATCATCATGGGCTGGAAGATCGGGGCGGCCCTCACGGCAGGGAATACCATGGTTCTGAAACCTGCCCGGACCGCGCCGCTGACGTGCATGAAACTTGCGGAGATCCTCAGTGAGGCGGGCCTCCCGCCGGGTGTCCTGAACGTCGTCACCGGGCCGGGCGAGACGGTCGGCCGGGAGATAGCAAGAAACCCGGAGATCCGGAAGGTCACGTTCACCGGGGAGGCCGGAACCGGGAAACAGGTCGCCCTGGACGCAGCGCCGGCCATGAAACGGCTGACGCTGGAACTCGGGGGGAGCGATCCGATGATCGTCGCGGACGATGCCGATATCGGAGCGGCCGTGGAAGGGGCTGTCAGGGGGCGGTTCTACAACTGCGGCCAGGTCTGCACGGCGGTCAAGAGGCTTTACGTCTTCGATTCGGTCGCAGATGAGTTCGTCCGGCGGCTGAAGGCGAGGGTCGAGGAGATCGTGGTCGGAAACGGCATGGATCGCGGTGTCGGGATGGGGCCGCTGAACAACCGGGAGGGCCTCGAGCGGGTGGCCGGTATCGTCGATACCGCCCGAGAACGGGACGAAGGAGAGATAATCGCAGGTGGGCGGGTGCCCGTGGGGGAGGAGCACAGACACGGCCACTTCTTCCTGCCGACGCTCGTTGCCGGTGTTCCGTACGACTCCGTCTTCTTCTCCGAGGAGATCTTCGGTCCGGTGCTGCCGGTAGCGACCGTTCCCGGTCTCGATGAGGCGCTCGAACTCGCGAACAACTCCCGCTACGGTCTCGGGGCGTCGGTATGGACCCGCGATGCAGGCGTGATCGCCCGGGCTACGGAAGAACTTGAGGCGGGGATCGTCTGGGTCAACCAGCACCTGAAGATTCCGCCGGAAGTGCCGTTTGGGGGGACGAAGGCGAGCGGCATCGGCCGGGAAAA
>JAAZGM010000037.1 GCA_012511245.1 Methanomicrobiales archaeon
CCGCGGCTTCGAGCAGGAACGCATTCTCATCAGGGATGTACTGGAGCACCTTGACGTACTCGACCCCGAGGTGTTCTGCTACCGTTCTGACCGTGATATCCATTAGTTCAGGTGGTTTCACCCCTGCAAGGGCGTTCCGGCCGAGATCTGCAATGGCTGCCTGCTGTGCCGCCCGGATGGTGATGAGGTGTTCGACCTGCTTTCTTGCAGTGATGTCAAGGTTTATCCCGGTCCAGAGAGTGATCCTGCCGTATTCATCGCGGAGGGGCTCTCCCCGGGAGAGGATGGTATGGATCTCTCCGTCAGGTCTCTTGACCCTGAGTTCGCGGTCCCACCGGCACCCGGTATCAAGGCAGTGGTTCCAGTCGGCAAGCACATCCGGTGCATCTTCAAACGACATGCAATGTATCCACCCCGAGCACCGGCATTCCTCAAGTGTCGTCTCAGCGAGTTCGAGGAATGAGGCGGAGATGTAGATTACAGCACCATCGGGATCGCATATCCATATGCCGTAGGGAACCGTCTCGCCGATGCTGGCATAGACTGATTCCGGCCCGGGGAGCACTCCTGTCTCCAGGACGTTCCGCATCGTCTCATCATGCTCGGGCGTGATGTCACGGAACCTGACGAGCGTCATCCCGGTGAATGCTTCGTCGGTCATCGCCCGGCACGAGAATATGAGACAGCGCTCCCCGCCGCCCGCGCCCTGCACCCGGCAGGCGGTATGCGCCACCTCCTGATGGTTCTGGAGCGCCTCAAGCACCCGGTCTATGACGCCATCTTCCTTGCAGAGAGGAACTATACAGCGGGCAATGAAATCGCTCACCTCCATACCGCGAGCAACATCATCGTTAATCTCGAACATCTCCTGAAACGAACGATTTACCCAGGTAATGGTGTTGTCTCTATCCAGGATGATGACGGCATCGTCAAGTTCATCTAGGCAACGGTACACTGTGGATCACCTGTCGGCGGCGAGCGAGAATTTCAGTGGGCAGGCACCGACAGATTACAGGTAGTGTGAGAGATCATTAAAACGCTTCTTTTGATATCCCACAGATGCTACAAAAGTCATGTCTCCGGTAACTCGGAGGATTGTGGTAAAGCGCCGAGGGGGAGATTTGAACTCCCGAGGTGCCGAACACCAGTGGCTTTCGAGGCCACCGCCTTCCCGGACTAGACTACCTCGGCAAAGAATCAGCCTATAGTATTTAGTCTCTCCGCCTATAATAGTATCGAGTTATGCTCTGTCGGTTCACGTTCATCCCGGACGGCACCGTGCTGATCTATCGCGGGCAACCGGGTGATACCTATGAGGGCGCCCTTCTCTCGTTCGGGTTCAACCCGGATACGGCACTGATCTTCCATCAGGGGCGAAGTATCCCGCAGGATGAAAAAATTGAGGTTGAGGAGGTGGAGGTCTTCCTCGCCTCCTCACGCGGATAATGTATTATGCTGCCGGCCTTCCAGCCTGAGTGATCATCATGTCGTCGACGCGGACCAGGAGCATTGCCGTCTCGGTCGCGCTCTTGATCGCCTGCGTCTTTACGCGCTGTGGTTCGATGACCCCCGCCTCGAGCATATCGACGACTTCCCCGGTGTAGACGTTGAGCCCGGAGTACTTCGCGCCGTTGGCATGAGCCTTCCGGAGGGCAACGACCTTGTCGATCGTGTCGAACCCGGAGTTTTCTGCGAGCGTCCTCGGGATGACCTCGAATGCGTTTGCAAACCCTTCGATGGCGAGTTGTGCCCGGCCGCCGACGGTTGCAGCGTAGTCGCGGATGTGGAGCTGGAGTTCAGTCTCGACCGATCCGCCGCCGACGACGAACTTTCTGTCCTCAATGGCATCCTGGATGACCCGGGCTGCATCGTAGACCGCCCGCTCGAGTTCATCCAGCAGGAGCTGGGATGTACCCCGCAGGAGGATCGTGACGGCCTTCGGGTTGTCGCACCCGGAGATGATCGTCATATCGGCATCAGGAACCTCTTCGGTCGCTTCAGCGTGGCCGAGCGTCTCCCGGGTGAGTTCCTCGGGTTTGTTGACGATCGAGCCGCGGAGGGCCTTTGAGGCGAACTTCATATCCTCTTCTTTGACATCCTCGACGGCGTAGATGCCGTTCCGGGCAAGGTAATACTGCACCGCATCAGCGATCCCCTTCTGGCAGAGGACGACATTCGCGCCGGCGGCAACGATCTGCTCGGCCAGTTTCCGGAGGGACTCGCG
>JAAZGM010000236.1 GCA_012511245.1 Methanomicrobiales archaeon
CGCCCCCGGAGAGCGATTGCTCCGCGATCCGGTAGAGCAGCGCCCGTTCGCCCTCAGAGAGCGCGGCGGCGCGGGCGGCAAGCACCGGCGACCCGAGGACCGAGGACGCGGCCGTGACGTCCCCCCTGGTGACCCGGCGCCGCCCCTCCCCCTCGGCGCGTATGGCGGCTCCCCGGACCAGGTCGATCCCCACCCTGATATCTCCGGCATCGGCGGTCATCCTCGCGATGAGGTCGAGGACCCCTCTCGGCACCACCCCGGGGTAGAGCCCCTGCTGCACCCGTTCGCCGAGGATCTCGCGGATCTCGGTCGTCGCATACGGCAGGAAGGTGACCTCGTGGGGGTGGAAGACCGACCGCACCGGCCCGTCGGCCTCCGTGTAGAGGTTCAGGCGAAGATCGCTCGTGACCGCGAAGACCCCGGCGCCCCGGACGTCCCACCGCTCATAGAGCCGGAGGAGCTGGTAGAGGAGGATGTTGTAGGTGTCTGCGGCGACGAGGTAGTTTGCATCGTCAAGGCAGACGAGGAGGATTGCCCCCGTCTCGACGAGCCGGGCGGCGATCCCTTCCCTGATATCGTCGAGATGGCGCGAGCGGGGAGTGTAGCCGAGGAGGTGCCCTGCGATGCAGCGGTAGACCGCAAGCAGGGTATGGTTCTGCCGGCAGTTGATGTAGACCGGGACGACCTTCCCGGTGGCCTTCTCGACCTCGGCAAAGACCGTGCGGACGGTGGTGGTCTTCCCGGTCCCCGGGGGGCCGCGGAGGATGGCGTTTCCCGGGGTTCCTCCCCGGAGCGCGGGGTCGATGAGGTAGGCGAGCTCCCGGGTCTGTGCGTCGCGGTGAGCGAGGTGGAGCGGGAGATACGTGGGGTCAAAGACGTCGATGTCCCGGAAAAGGGTCTGGTCGTGGCGGAGGAGAGGGGGATTTGTCATACGGTAATCTGGAGGAGAGGAGATTGTTAACGAGGGGCCGTGCACGGCGTGAAAGTGAGTGGGGGGTGTTGGGGCTGCTTTCCCCCTCCCTTGCGGCCCGGAGGTGTCCGGGTTCTTTCTCGTCGGGTCGGTTGCTGGTATCTCGTTTGCGTGAAGGCCGGCGGCCTTCGGGGGCTCCAGGGCTGTATCTCGTTGTTTGGTTTCGCTGACGGGGTTTTTACGCTGGATTACCGGGGGCTGTGGGCCAGTTCGGACGACTCCCGGTTACCCGGGTCACCGGCAGAAGATATTTGACCACGGAAAGGGAATGATCAACCAGGGAGACTGGGCTCAGACAAATTACAGAAAATCTGAGACGTACCATTCCTGATCGAAACCTTCGGCTTACTCCTCCTTCTCCATTTCAAGAACGCGCCGATAGAGAGCATCCTGAACTGAAGGGGGACTCATCCCCTCTCTTCACCGTTCCAACCCGGTACTCTCCCGATGGAACCGGATCATCGTGCGGTCACTCCGTCCCTGGCGCGTCCTCCGACCATTCGAGCAGTCTCTTCTTGAGTTCTTCCTTCGAAGGAAGATAGACCTGATACCGGGAAGCATAGACATTGGCATCTTTTGGGAGGGTGAGTTCTACAAGTGCATCGTTCTTCGTCTTGCACAGAAGGATCCCAACGGTCGGATTTTCATCATCAAATTTGACTTTTCGATCATAATAGTTGACGTACATCTGCATCTGGCCGAGATCGCTGTGAGTGATTCTTCCGATCTTAAGATCGATCAGGACGTAACACCGGAGGATACGGTTGTAGAAGACAAGGTCTACAAAGTAGTGGTCAGCATCGAAAGTAAGCCGCTTCTGTCGTGCCTCGAAGAGGAAGCCTTTGCCCAGTTCGAGGAGGAACATCTCCAGCTTGTCGATGATGGCTGATTCGAGATCGTTCTCGGAGTAGCGGGCCTTTTCTTCAAGGCCGAGAAATTCAAGGACATACGGATCTTTGAGCATATCCTGTGGCTTCTCGATGACGTGGCCGGTGCAGGCGAGGGCTCTCACACCACTCTTGTCCCGGCTGAGCGCAAGTCGTTCATACAGGCCCGTGTTGAACTGCCGTTTGAGTTCTGAGAGTGACCACGTGCTCTGTTGAGCCTCGATCTCGTAGAACTGGCGTTCGTCTCGGTTGCCGATGTTCATCAGGAAGACGTAATGAGACCAGCTGAGAGCGAACCGGGAGGTGAATTGCGCAGACGGTATCTGCGCAATTGGTTGCCCGACGGAAACGGCCGCATCGGACGCGCCGGACACTACCCCGGGAGCTGTTTCGCAGTATTCAAGGTAGAACCGGCGCATATACTCAAGATTTCTTTTGGAAAATCCTCTTCCGAACTCTTCGGTCAGCTGGCGCGACAGTTCCTGTATGGTCTGTTTTCCATACCCTGCCTTCGGATCTCCCTGCTGTTCATGTTCGACAATCCGCCTGCCGATCTCGAAGTTAGTGACGACCTGTATCGTGTTGACATTCTGTGCTACGGCCAGGCGGGCTTTCTGGACGAGATCTCGGATTTCACTGATGAGAGGAAAAGTTGCCTCTTTCAATTCTCTCCCGGCTGTTCTCTCTGTGGGTTTTTCCAACGTATCTCCTCCTCTATCGGTTTCTGTTCAAGGTAGATGGTTGAGACTCCCCCGGGTCTAGCGCCAGGAGAGTCTCAATGCCGGGAAATCCCCGTGCCCTGGGCCGTTCCCCCCACCCCCCCTCGCGGCAGGATGCCCGCTGGTAGAGCGCCCGGGCCGCGTTCCCGTTACAGTTCGCCGGCAACGGCATCGGGAGGGAGTACTCGTGCCAGGACAATATCCTCCAGCACCCTGACAGTAACATCGGCATCGCCGGTTTCACCCGATTAATAGGAGATCGAGAGGGGAATTGATAAACGTGGCGATGAAATGTTCTCTGTTCCAGGTGACGGTTCGCGCTTCCTGCTCGATCCGGACCCCTCCATCCCGACGCCGTCATCGTGCTGGACCAGCGGCCCTCGTTCATCCCCCTTCTACTTTTGCACCGCGCATGGCCACCCCTTATCAACCTCCTCCTTGTCCGGGCCGGCATCGAGGAACTCGCCCCCGAAAGCATCGCGGTCGCGATTCTACAGGAAGCACGGTGTCGGGGACCTTCGACGAGCAGAGCGACATCGACATCCTGATCGTCGGCGACGAGGCCTGGGTCGATCACGACCGGGTGGCGGCACTGGAGGCAAAGACCGATCGAGAGGTGCAGGTGACGGTCGTCCCCTACTACCGGTGGGAGCGGATGAAGGAGGAAGGCGACCCGTTTGCTGCGAGTATCCTCGAAAATCACATGTTCGTTACCGGGTCCCGCCTCTGAGGTGGCGGGTCTGCGGGAAGCGGTGATCAACGCTGTCTGCCATCGTGACTATGCCGCCTCAGGCAACGTCCAGATCCGGTTCTTCGATAACAGGTTACAGATCTGGAATCCGGGCAAACTGCCGGACGGCATCACGGTCGATCTCCTGAGAGTCGAGCATGCTTCGCGTCCACGAAGTAAAACCATCGCGAGACTCCTGTTCCTTGCCGGGTATATCGAACAGTGGGGTTCAGGCATGCTCAGCATGATCGCCGCGTGCAAACGAGACGGCCTCCAGGAACCGCAATTCCAGGAAACCGGCAGCGATTTCATCGTTACCTTTACTGACTCGGTGCTTAATGCACTTCTAGAGCGCCCGGAACTGCTGAATGAGCGACAGCGCGAAGTTATAGAACACCTCAAGATACATCCCTCCATATCGACAGAGGAGTACGGAAACATCTACGGATGCACCGCCCGGACTGCCCGACGCGATCTCTCCGCTCTTGCCGAAATGGGTATCATTGCCGTGAAACGGGAGGGGCG
>JAAZGM010000237.1 GCA_012511245.1 Methanomicrobiales archaeon
CCCGCATGGTTCGTGCATCGGTGCTGTTGAGGAGGACCCCACGGTTTGCGATATCAAGCTGTTTTACTGTCAGTTTCATCTGAGCTGTCCCATCCTGATTGAGATTGAGATCTTGTACTACTTAAGGAGGCTGATCCGGCGGGGCAATATATGGAGGGGAAACTGGTTCGTCGGCAAGGGCCGGGCATGAACAGATGAGGGGAAGGGGGTTCGCGCCGCCGCACACACTCGCGTTGCAAACTCTGCACATCGGGCAAAAGAGGGAAAGGGCGAGTGTCGAGGTTGAGGGGTTTAAATCTGGATTCCAGCTCGGATAAGAGCACCCTTGATAATGGCAAGCTCTTTTTTGATCTCTTTGAACTCGTCATCGAGATACTTCCCGGTGTCTTTCCGGAGCCCTACGATCTCTTCTTTTGTTTCGACACCTACATCGAGCATCTGATCCTGCTTATCGAGCATTAAGTCTTGCTTGCCGAGCATCGCATGTTGTAACTGGAGACTCTGATCCTGCTTATCGAGCATTAAGTCTTGTTTGCCGAGCATCGCATACTGCAACTGGAGACTCTGATCCAGCTTCATATCCATGCTGTGCAGCACCTTTCCAGCATAATCCATCCGTTCGAATGTTTCATCCTGGAGATCGCCCCGGATGATCTCAAAGGTGGCATACTCCCCCGTTGCCTCCCCCCATTGAACAACGAACGATTTGACAGCAATGGGTCTTCGTATGATATTGATTGCACGTATAAAGTCCTGGAGCTCCTGCTCGCTCCCCTCAGCAACGATCTCGACCTCACCGGTCTTGAGATTCTTTACGTACCCAAATATATCCCGCTCGAACGTCTCGTTATATACATGATCCCGATAGCCGACCCGCTGGACACGCCCTCGCGCAGTGGCTACAAAGCGCTTCATCCATTTTCACTCTGTGCATCAGGACTAAATAGTTTCCTCCACCCCCGCTGTGTTGCGTAATCTCTACCATTACCCTCCCGCCACGATCTGTTGCGTTCTCGTTCAGGTCCCCATCGCCACCAGCATATTGTAAGCGTTCCCTTTCATCCGGATCTCGCAAAACATCCCTTCCGGGGACGTTGCTCGCACTTCCTCACCGAAGATCCGCTTGAGACTGGAGAAATTCCCTTCGATCTTCCACCGCATCCTGTACGTGGTTATCCACGACCACATCCGATACCCTCCCAACCGGATCCGATCTCGGACGCACTCGGCACGATAGAGGGACCCTGTCGAGTGGGTCGCTGCGTTCACCCGAGTCTTGATCCCTGACAGGATATTCCGTTGTTCGAGCGTTGTGAAGATCTCGTTTCGGTCATATGCTCCATCACCGGGGACCGGGTGCACCGGGTGCTCCTCACCACACTGCTGCTGGACCTGATCGAGGAGCGAAGTGAACATCCGGTCGTCCTTGCACGGACTCGTCGGTGATCTCCAGGCCAAGGAACTGGTTCGTCTCGACGTCGATCATGGCATGGACCTTGATCCAACCTCGCCGGACTCGCCATTTCTCTCGCGCATCCATTCGCCCCGGTTGGTGACCTTGACCCCGGTACTGTCGGCAATGATGACATCTTCAGCGAGGAGTTCCGGGGTTGCCTTGAGCGAGAGATCCAGACGCTAAACCCGCCGGAAAAGGGTGGTATAGTCGGCTGCCCGAAGAGGGGGAAGAAAGGTCGCAAGCTTCCGGGCAAACCCCTCCATCTGGCGGCAGGGTATCTGCAGGAAAACGTGAACACAAGCCATCCACGCGATGAACGGTTCGGGATACTGGAACGACCGACCGCGATTACCGGCATTCATCCGGGCAAGCAGTTCATCCCATTGATCGATGAAGGCAAGCGAGAGGTAGAACTCACCTCGCCGAACCAGACGCTCATTATATATACTCCTGTCACCCCTATCGGGGTACAGGCGTCCCCAACGTTCATTTCGTGGCATGAAGGGGCGAAAGGGACTTCCGGCATCTTCTAGGTTGGGATCGGTGGATCAGAGTTATGCAACACAGCACTTCCGGGCGAACTCTTATATTGCCTGCTCCATAAGATCGATACGGGAGAGAGACCAAATGAGTCTACACGCGGAACTGCTCGAAAGAAAGGACGAGGTCCTTGAGATCGCAGCAAAACACGGTGCTCGTGCGGTCAGGATCTTCGGATCGGTCGCCCGGGGCGAGGAAACCCCGGCAAGCGACCTCGACCTTCTCGTCGAGTTCGAGCCGGGAAGAAGTCTCCTGGATCACATCGCTCTCGCTCAGGACTTAAAGGATTTGCTCGGTCGCGATGTCGATGTGGTAACCGAGAAAGGACTACACTGGTACATCAGAGACCGCGTCTGTCGGGAGGCCGTGCCGCTGTGAGTGACGACCGACTTTACCTCATCCATATCGTCGAATCGATAAAAAAGATTGAGGATTATACCCGGGATGGACGGGAGGCATTTATGAACTCGCCGATGGCACAGGATGCGGTGGTACGAAATTTTGAGATCATCGGGGAGGCTGTGAAACAGATCCCGGGACCCCTGAAGGAAATACGTCCTGATATACCGTGGCGCCGGATCGCTGGCCTCCGGGATGTTCTGATCCACCAATATATGAGCGTGGATCTGGAAGCCGTTTGGGCCATCGTCGGAGAAGATCTTCTCGTATTCAAACAAGCAGTCACGGAGATCCTGACCGACTACCGTTAAGCGGGAGGGTCTCGCGACCGAAGCACCAGTAATCCGGTGACTGCTCCCCCGATTGGAATTGGGGGCATCCAGGGCATTTCAGCCCAGAGATTGCAGCCCCAATCTCATAATATTGATCGCCGCGTTCTGGTCGCGGTCCATCATCAGCCCACAATGGGGACAGATATGGACTCGATCAGAGAGGGTC
>JAAZGM010000238.1 GCA_012511245.1 Methanomicrobiales archaeon
CATCCCGGTGAGCGAGGTCGTGGTCTTTGAGGGCGGTGGCGAACGGCTTGATTATGTCCCGGAGGAGGCAAAAGAGCAGGCTGCGGCGCTTCTTGATATGGGTATCGAGAACTTCAGGGAACGGCATGCAAAGATCGAGCCGATCCGGGGTCTTCCCGTGCGGGAAGCGGTCGTCGGGTTCGCCCCCGAGAGCATCGTCGCGGCGCTCGGCGGGAGTCTCGATCCTCTGCTTGGCGCCATCAAAGACGGCACCATCCGGGGCATCGTGGGGCTCGTCTCCTGCACGACGTTGCGCGACACCGGGCAGGATGTCCATACCGTCGCGATCGCGGAGAAGTTGATCGCCCGCGACATCCTGATCCTCGGGATGGGCTGCGGGGTTGCCGCCCTCCAGGTCGCCGGGCTCTGCTCGCCCGAGGCGAAGGAGAAGGCCGGGCCGGGGCTCAAAGGGCTCTGCACGGCGCTCGGCGTGCCGCCGGTGCTCGGCTTTGGAACCTGCACCGACACCGGCAGGTGCGCCGACCTCCTCCTCTCGGTCTCGGAAGCCCTCGGCGGCGTCCCCATCCCCGACCTCCCGGTCGCCGTCGCTGCACCGGAGTATATGGAGCAGAAGGCGACGATCGACGCCCTGTTCGCGCTCGCGCTCGGCCTCTACACCTACGTCAACCCGATCCCGACGGTGACCGGGGGGCCGGATCTCGTCAAACTCCTCACGGAGGATCTCCGGTGGATCACCGGCGGGGTGCTCCGCGTCGAGACGGATGCGGATGCGGCGGTGGATGGGATAGCCGGACATATCGAGGAGAAGAGGAAGAAACTCGGGATATAAGGCACCACATCTTTTTTGTTGGAGAGGGCGGTAGCGGAAGATTGCATCGAAAGGTTTACCCGCTGCGCCCCGACTCACGGGTTATCACGGAACTGTCAGGGGTATCCGGGATAGCGATTTTGGGGTTGCTCCATGCACGAGCCACAAGGGGATATCGCTGTGGGGGAAGGGGCGTGCCCCCTGTCTCTGTATACTCAACAACCTTTGAACTTCCAATCGCTACCGTGTATTCGGCCGTCGTTGACCCCCACCCCACCCGGCCTTCGGCCTCCTCCCCCGCCCGAGGGCGGGGGCAGTCATGGCGATATCCGGGGAAAGCCGTGTTCCGGGATATGACTGAGGGTGGATCGTGGCGATACCCGGGGAAAGCCGTGTTCCGGGATTTGACTGACGGCGGATCGTGGCGATACCCGGGGAAAGCCGTGTTCCGGAATTTGACTGACGGTGGATCGTGGCGATACCCGGGGAAAGCCGCACCCTGAACCGGCTATGCAAGCGGGAGCACCCGGGCGGAACGGAAAGCGTTTAAGGTCTGGCTGCCCACGAAGCACTGATGAGCTCCATACGCCGCACGGGAGCGGATCTTCTCCTGATCACCCTTCTCCTCCTCGTTCTCACCCAGCCCGGCGCACTCGTCCTTGCCGGGTTCGATCCGCCGTTTGGCCCCCTGGTGAACCTCACCACGTGGATGGCCGCGTTCGTCGGCGCCTCCCCCCTCGCCATCCTCTACATCCTCATCAGGAGTGACTCGCTCGGAAGACGGTTCCTCCCGGTAACGGTGGCCTATATCGCCCTGATACTTGCCGTCGCCTGCGCGGCGTACTTCCTGCAGCAGCCCCTCTTTGAGGGGTTCAGGGCGCCGGGCTACGAACAGACGTTCCCGGTCTTCCTTGCCGCCTCCGTGCTGACCGCCATCATCTCCCTCTCGCTCCTCCCCGCCGGCCTCATCGCCTACGCGGGAAACCCCGAGAACCTCTCCCTGCTCGCCGTGAACGCCATACTCCTGGCGGCAGCTGTGCTGCTCTGGCGCCTTCGTTCGCGGGGCAAAGGGCCATATGGGGATCTTTGAGCAGGCCGGCCTCGGGAGTCGACGGCATTTTTTTATCCCCCAACAACAAAGGCTGGATCATATCCGGCACACCTGATGCCGGAAAATGAGAGGTAGATCATGGAAGACGGACCAAGGGGAGCAATCGTCCAGAGAGACAGAACATCCTACGCTATCGTGCCGAGAACACCTGCAGGGATCGTCAGCCCTGAGCACCTTGAGAGCATCATCAAGGTCGTCAGGCGCTACAACATCCCCGTCATCAAGATGACGTCGGGGCAGCGGATGGTGCTCGTGGGCATCAAGGAAGAGGATATCGAGAAGATCTGGGACGAACTCGGGATGACCGTCGGGCAGGCGACCGCGCCTTGCGTCCACTACGTCCAGGCATGCCCGGGGACGGTGACGTGCAAATACGGCAAACAGGATTCCCTGGCGCTCGGCCTTGAGATCGAGGAACTCTACCAGGACATGAACCTGCCGGCAAAGTTCAAGATGGGGGTCTCCGGATGCCCCCGGTGCTGCGGCGAGAGTTACCTCCGGGACATCGGGGTCATCGGGGACGCAAAGGGCTGGAACGTCATCTTCGGGGGCAACTCCGGCGGCCGTCCTCGGATCGGCGATGTCGTTGCAAAGAACCTCTCCAAAGAGGAGGTTCTCGACCTTACCCGCCGGCTGCTCGAGTACTACAGGAAGAACGCACGACCGGGCGAGCGGACCGCACGGTTCGTCGAACGCGTCGGGTTTGAGACCATCAGAAGCGATCTCCTGACCCTCATCCCCTACATACCGCTGGATCCCACCCGACCTTAAAAAAAGCCTGGCAGGGGCGCATGGTCGTATACCCGGGTGCCGTCCGGTTATCCGCACCGTCACCACCGGAGGGGTGCACCAGAATTAAACCCCTCCGCATCCCATATTCTCTATACTACTCAGGTGACACCATGCCGTTTCGCACGTTCCTGAATCGCCTCCTGCGACTCATCGGCCGGGGAGACCGGAGTTTGTCCGGGGCAGAGACCAGTGACGCCTGTTCTTTCATCATCGATCCTTTTGCCGAGGACGGCATCGATGCGGGAGAGGTTCGCGGGGGATCGATACCGGTGGATGCCATCCATACTGCCTGCCGGAGGATGCAGGGAGCGAGAACAAAACGAGAACTCCTCCGCACCATCGCGGATGAAGTGGCGCTATTCGACCTGCACGACCTCGAGGCGATGAACGCCGGGTTCGAGCGCAAAGTTGCGAACCTCCCGCCGGACTACCGCGACCGCCTCGTTGCAAGCGTCAGGGAGGAGATCTTCGGGGCACATCACCGCCTGGTCCTCCTCTCGCGGAACGGCTCCAGCCCGGGTATGGACGAACGCCCGGATACGGCATCCGGCGCCTACTGGGCTATGGTGGCCGGGGCCTGCACTGAGAAAGCACAGGAGAAGGACCCGAAGTACCTCTACCTGAAGTATCTCCTCTCCGGGTTCGTCATGTTCGTCCTCAAAGAGCCTGCCCACCCGGTCGGCACCCCCTTTCCCGGCGGGCAGATCGTCGACGAGTGGGAAGGAACCTATCTCTGCCCCGTCCGGGACAGGGCCGACGATGTTCCTTATGCCCTCTGCCCCTACTGTCCGGCGGTCCAGAGCGTTGAGCCGACCTACCCGGAGATGCGGGCCCGGCGGCAAGAACAGCGGAAGCGGGAGTGCCTTGAGAACTACTGGACGAACTACAAAGGCTAAATATCGCGAGAGGCTTGTATAACATTGGAGATGCGTATCATGAAGATCGTTGACGTATCAAAGGAGCCGATCAGCAAGACCCCGCACAACGTCGATGCCCGGAAGGTCTACGACACCGAGCACGCGACGGCGGTTGTGATCACGCTTGCGCCCGGTGAGGCGCTCAAGAAGCACATAACCCCGGTGGATGTCTTCTTCTACGTCCTTGAGGGGACGGGTATCGTCGAGATCGGCGATGAGCGCGTAGAGGTCGGGAAGGATCACCTGGTCGAGAGCCCGGCAAAGATACCCCACCTCTGGGCAAACGAGAGCGATCAGCCCTTCAAGGTGCTCGTGGTGAAAGTCCCGCGCCCGACGACCGGGACAAGACTGCTGTGAGTGTGCAATGGTCATCGAGTCGATACCGAAGGCTGTAGGGTTTATCTACGGCCTTCTTGCTTTTGTCACCCTCATCTGGCTCTGGTACTCCGGCCGGTTCACTCGTCGGCGCGCGATGCCGTTCCTCGTCATCTCAGCGGCGCTCGGGTTCCTGGTCTTTGCGCCGGTCTACCCTTACCAACTGCAGATGGTCGTCCTCCGGGATACGGCGGCGCTCGGATCGCCGCTTCCCATGGCGCTCGGTGCACTCCTCGTCTTCGTCGTTCTCGCCTTTGTCGTCGGCCGGGTCATCTGCGGACAGGTCTGCCCGGTGGGAGCCGTCCAGGAACTTATGTATCACGTACCGATCGCAAAACGCGGCCGTGCAGATAGCCGTGCCCCGGTTGCGGTCAGGGCGGTCGTCTTCGCCGTCTTCCTCGTGATCGCTCTCGGGTTCTCGGCAAACCTTCTTGGACTCATAGGTCTTCCCGCCTTCTTCTACCTCGCGGTCGGGAGCGTATCGTTCTTTCTCTTCCTTGGAATCGTCCTCCTCTCCGCTGTCGTCTACCGCCCGTTCTGCCGCTTCATCTGCCCGTATGGGGCTCTCCTCGCCCCACCGGCATCACGAGCCCTCTACCGGCTCAGGAGGACGGAGGCCTGCATCGACTGCCGGAAGTGTGAGCGGGCATGCCCGACGGGGGCGGCGGATCCCGCTGCCGGTCTCGGTGAGTGTTATCTCTGCGGCAGGTGCACGGAGGTCTGCCCCGTGGACGGGGCGCTCGTTTACGGGCGGAAGATATGAGAAGGGTAGATAAACAAGGGACATCAGAGTAAAGGAGAGTGATGTGTCGATGGCGAAAGAGAGACGCGCAGAGTTACAGGGCAAAGTTCTCCGGTTGCCGGAGCTTGTCGGCTACCAGGATGGGACCGTAGCGAGCAGGATGATCGTCAACAACCGATCGGGGAGCATCACCCTCTTCTCGTTCGACGAGGATGAGGGGCTCTCGGAGCACACCGCACCTTATGATGCGGTGGTGACGATCCTCGACGGCGAGTGCGAGGTCTGGATCGCAGGCGAGACCCACCAGATGAGTGCGGGAGAGACGATCATCTTCCCGGCAGACGTCCCGCACGCCCTCTCGGCGATAACCCGGTTCAAGATGTCGCTCACGATGATCCGGGGGAGGGAGGGGGCGTGACGAACGAGAAAGAAGGGGAATATTGCACCATCTGCGGCGGGGTCAAACCGGAGGCGATCAAGATCAAGACCGTTCTCGTGGACGGGAAGGCGACGGGGATCAACCAGCTCGACTTCATCGTCGCCGGAGTGCGCGACCTGAACCTCAAGGATGACGCTGCAATCCGCGCCGAACTCCTCAAGAGAGCCGGGGAGTTCAACTACATCCCGACGAAGAAGAAAGAAGCCTACGGCAACGCCCTGATGCAGGAGTATAAGGAGACGCAGAGGTGATGGGCGGCTCCGGAACAATATCCGGCACCACACCTTCAGGCATCTATTTTTCAAAAGCCATACGTTACCTGTTAAAAAAAGGGGTTATGCGCTGATGGCAGCCAGTCGGCCATCTTCGCGCACGAACAGCCAGTAGCCCTCCATTGGCGAGAGGCTCTGTTCTTCACCCCGGTCGCCGGTCTGGTTGTTGATCAGCGCCGGCCGGTAACTCTGGTTCTGTGCGTCGTAGCCGACGACATAGACCCAGATATCCTCTACCGACGTGAGTGTCTCATCCGCACTGCGTTCTGTCAGGTCGGAGTAGCCGATTGCGTTCCAGCCGGGGTTGAGCGTCTTCAGCGCAGGCGCTCTCACCGGGTCGGTGCTGAATACCAGCTCCACGGTGGTCTCCTCAGCCGAGTAGACCCAGTATCCCTCAAGAACCCTCAGGGTCTCACCCTCGCCCATGGACTCGAAGCCGCCTGCCGGGGTATAGGTGTAGATCGCCCGCCCGCCGGTGTCGACATCCGCAAAGACCGTTGCTGCTGTGTCGTTCCCTACAGCGAGCTGCCTCGGGATGGAGACAAAGTTCCAGCCCTCATAGAGTTGCAGGTTGGTGCGTTCTTCAGGCGTCTCTGTCGGTGTTGGTTCGGTCTCCGTTGGTATCGGCGTTACGTTCTCCACCGGTGTCTCTGTCGGTGTTGGTTCGGTCTCTGTCGGTATCGGCGTTACGTTCTCCACCGGTGTCTCTGTCGGCGTTGGTTCGGTCTCTGTCGGTATCGGCGTTACATTCTCCACCGGTGTCTCTGTCGGCGTTGGTTCGGTCTCTGTTGGTGTCGGTATTGGAGTTCCTGGTGGGATCAGGACTCCATCAAGCACATAGACGATGATGTTGTTCGTGATCTGGATCTGTGTTATAACAACGATGTTGTTTATGGTCAGGTTTCCATCGATGAATGAGACGGTAACATGCGTTCCTTCGACGGTCGGCAGGGTAACCTCGCCGTTGGTTGTATTCTGGCACAACGTCGCGAGCTCTTCAAGTGTGTAATCTCCCTCGATGATGTGATACCCGAGGATACTGTTCAGGAGCTCCGTGTCGTTCTGGATAGCCGAGAGTGTCTGGTTCTCAAGCCCGGCGAACGCGGTGTTGGTCGGGGCGCACACCAGGTATGTCCTGTTTTCATCGAGTTTCTCTCCGATAGTCGAGTTATCCACGAGCTCGGTGAACACGGTCAGGTCCTCCTCCCCGGAGAGCCCGGTGACGATCTCATCGACCACATTCTCGACCGGTCTCGGCGTCTCCGTCGGCGTCACGTTCTCGACTGGCGTCTCCGTCGGTGTCACGTTCTCTTCCGGTGTCTCTTCCGGCGTCACATTCTCTTCCGGCGTCTCCGTCGGTGTCACGTTCTCTTCCGGTGTCTCTTCCGGTGTCACATTCTCTTCCGGCGTCTCCGTCGGTGTCACGTTCTCGACCGGTGTCTCTTCCGGTGTCACATTCTCTTCCGCCTCACCCGTCACATTGACCGTAGCGAAAACGAGTGGAATGAGCGGCGTATGGTCGTTGTTCACGACCTGGACCGAGAGGTTGTGCTCACCCGGCTCTATATCCTCCCAGGTGTAGG
>JAAZGM010000239.1 GCA_012511245.1 Methanomicrobiales archaeon
GCGCTGGGTTTATAATCTCAGGCCACAACATAATTCATATAACCCCAATCATTAAATGACGCACTATGCAGCCGCTGAACGCGGCGTGGAGTAAATGGTAATCGTAGACCTTGTCACCATAGAGATCGTCCTATTTCTTATCTGTCTCGTCCTATCAGGATTCTTCTCAAGCTCCGAAGTCGCCCTCGTCTCGATAACCCGGGCGAAAGTCCATGCACTTGTGAGCCAGGGCAGGAAAGGGTCTGATGCACTCGAAACGCTGAAACGATCGACCGATAGCATCCTGATCACCATCCTGATCGGGAACAACGTCGTCAACATCGCGGCGGCATCGCTCGCGACCGCCATCGCCATAAACATCTTCGGCGACATCGGTATCGGGATAGCAACCGGCGTCACGGTCATCCTGATGCTGATCTTCGGCGAGATCGGGCCGAAGATGTACGCCTCCCGGCACACCGAAGAACTCGCGCTCCGTTTCGCCCGGCCCATCCTCCTCTTCTCCCGGGCACTCTACCCGGTGCTCTGGGTCACGGATCGCCTCAAACAGCAGTTCGCCTTCAGGCCCGGCGTGACCGAGCCGGTCGTCACCGAAGAGGAGATCAAGGAGTGGATCGACGTCGGCGAGGAGGAGGGGACGATCGAAGAGGAGGAGCGGGATATGCTCTACTCCGTCCTCCGGTTCGGGGATACGACGGTTCGCGAGGTGATGACGCCGCGCATCGACGTTACCCTGCTCGAGGATATCGGCCCGGTTGAGAATGCGCTCGCCATCTTCAACGAGACGGGGTTCTCCCGGATCCCGGTCTACCACGAACAGATCGACAACATCGTCGGACTCCTGAACGTCAAAGACGTCTTCTCCGCGGTGGTCCGCCAGCAGACGAGCGCCACGATCCGCGAACGGATGTACGAACCCTACTTTGTTCCCGAGAGCAAGAAGATCGACGAGCTCTTGAAGGAGCTCCAGGTGAAGAAACAGCACATGGCTGTCGTTCTCGACGAATACGGATCGTTTGCCGGTATCGTGACCGTCGAGGATATGCTCGAAGAACTGGTCGGGGAGATCATGGATGAGTTCGACGAGGAGGAGCCGGAAGTCCAGCAGATCGAGGAAGGCGTCTACCTTGTCGATGCGCGGATGTGGGTCGAGCACATCAACGAAGATCTGCACCTCAACCTCCCGCTGATGGACTCATACGAGAGTATCGGCGGCCTCGTCATCGACCGCCTGGGACACATCCCCCGCCGGGGCGAGGTGGTAAGGATCGAGGAGAGCAACATCACGCTCGTGGTGATGCAGATGCGAGGCCGGCGGCTCGTCAAGGTGAAACTGATCATCGGCGCCCAGAACACGCCGGGCGAAACACGATAAGGAAACCGGAGAACACGAACGTATGCATCCAGAAACATCCATAACCAGGAAACGGATTGCGTTCCTCGCTTCAGGGAGGGGCTCGAACTTCCAGGCGGTGATCGATGCCGTTGCGGCCGGGACAATCCCTGCGACCTGCACGGGGCTCGTCACCGACAACCCCCGGGCGTATGCAATAGAGCGGGCGAAGAGCGCAGGCGTCCCGGTGACGGTCGTCGACTATGCGCGGTTCTCCTCGAAGGCCGCTTACGAGGAGGCACTCCTCCACGCCATGCGCGGTTGCCGTGCCGACCTCTTCGTCCTTGCCGGCTACATGCGGATCCTCGGGCCTGTGATCGTTCATGAGTTCTCGGGCAGGATGATGAACATCCATCCCGCCCTGCTCCCGGCGTTTGCCGGGCTGCACGCACAGAGACAGGCTGTTGAGTACGGAGTGAAGGTCGCGGGCTGCACCGTCCACCTCGTCGACGAAGGGCTGGATACCGGCCCCATCGTCGTCCAGAGGTGCGTACCGGTCCTCCCGGACGACGACGAGACGACACTTGCCGACCGGATCCTCATAGAAGAGCACAAAGCCCTCCCGCTTGCGGTGCAACTCTTCTGTGAAGAACGCCTCGATGTCGACGGGCGGCGGGTACGGGTTCTCTGACCCGCCCATCAATTTCTTATATATTCTCACCACTCCAACCTCAGGACCCACCACTGAAACGGATCGCACCATGGCAGACACATCACGCAAATCAGGCTCACGGAGGCTTGCCCGGGAGAGGATCACCCTCCTCTTTGCGCGCGCAGCCGAGTTTTACCCTGAGAACCCGGAGTGGAGCAACCGCTGCGTCGTGCTTGCACGCAAGATCGGCATGCGCCATCGCGTACGGATCGAGCGACCGCTGAAACGCCGCTTTTGCCGCCGGTGCAACACCTATCTGGTGCCCGGGTCAAACGCCCGGATCAGGATCCACCGGGGATTCGTGATCATCACCTGCCTTGTCTGCGGACACCGATCACGCTACCCTGTCGGGAGGCCTCAACCATGAGCCGGGAGTCATACCAGGACCTCAAACCCACCGTCTGGGTAGGAAAGCGCGGCATCACGAACGTCATGATCGACGAGATCCGGCGCCAGCTCAAGGATCGGAAGATCATCAAGGTGCGGTGGCTCAGGAACACCGAGCTCGATCCCGCTGAAGTAGCGGCATCAGCCGGTGCGGTCCTGGTCGAGGTCAGGGGGCGGACGCTTGTCCTCAGGGAGCAGAGGAGACTGCCGACCGGGCACAATCCTCGAAATATATAAAACATCATTGGACGAATATGTAAAGACTGTTAGCGAGAGTGAGGTTCATCTATGACAACCGTATACGACATTCCTGCCGATAGACTCATCCGGCAGGTTGCAGAAGAACTCAAGAAAAACCCGCAGATTCAGCCCCCAGACTGGGCAGCTTTTGCAAAGACGGGGGTACACAAAGAGATGCCCCCCGAGAACGATGACTGGTGGTACGTGCGTGCAGCGGCGGTCTTCCGGCGCATCTACACCGACGGCCCTGTCGGCATCCAGAGGATGCGCTCCGCATACGGCGGCAGCTGCAACCGCGGTTCATCCCCGAACCAGTTCAGGCGTGGAAGCGGATCGATCGTCCGGAAGATATTCCAGCAGCTTGAAGCGGCCGGCTACGTCGCCCACGGAATAGGAGGGCGCACAGTAACCCCGGCGGGCAGATCATTCCTCGACGGCGTTGCAAACGGCCTGAAACCTGAGGTCGTCGCGACCGCACCGGGCCTTGCAAAATACTGAACAATGGGAGGTATGACTGATGGTGGATGACGAACTCGCAGAACTGCGTCGCCGTAGAATGGAACAGATGCAGCGGCAGGCGATAGATCAGCAGAGCATTGAGGAAGAGGCGGCACGCCAGCAGCAGATCGATGCACAGGTCCGCGCCGCGCTCATGGAGATCCTTGAGCCTGAAGCGAGGGAGAGACTCAATACCATCAAGTTGACCCGACCGGAGTTTGCAAAAGCGGTCGAGCAGCAACTGGTGATGCTGGCCCAGAGCGGCCGGGTCCGGCAACGGATCACTGACGAGCAGCTGAAAGCCCTGCTCACCCAGCTGATACCGTCAAAGAAAGAGTTCAGGATTACGCGAAGATAATGGAAGCAGGTGTGCTCTTCTCAGGTGGGAAAGATAGCGCGCTCGCGGCGATCATGCTTGCGCGTGATTATGGCGTGGAACTGAATACCTGTGTATTCGATCCCGCCCGCGAGGTTCCGGCGGTGCAGGCTGCAGCAGATGCCCTGGGTCTTCCCTTCAAACGAAGGGTGCTCGGAAACGATCTGCTCGGCAAGGCCGTCGACCTGCTCCTCTCATGCGGATACCCTAACGACGCGATCGATATGGTCCACCGGACAGCAGTCGAGACCCTTGCAGCCGAGTATGCAGTGGTCTGCGACGGCACACGCCGGGAAGACCGGGTTCCCCGGCTCGAACGCTCCGAGATCCAGCACCTTGAGATGACCACCGGCTGCTCCTATGTCCGGCCGCTTCTCGGCTACGGGAAGGCTGAGGTGGAACGGCTCGCCGGCCGGTTGCTTGTGGTGCAGTACGGAGAGACCGGCAGTATCGGGAACGGGGACTATGAAGGAGAGATCAGGAGCGCCCTTAGCGTTCGTGGAATCGATCCAGCGCAGTTCTTTCCTTCCCGCCACCTGCAGTCGCTGGTGGTTGCGCGCCGAGAGACCTGAATACAACGAGTGTGAACATTATGAGCAGATTAACGAAGGGCCGGAAGATCCGGCTGGCAAAGGCATGCGAGCAGAACCGCCGCGTGCCTGCATGGGTGATGATCAGGACCAACCGTACGGTTGCGTCGCATCCGAAGCGGCGTAACTGGAGACGGAGCTCCCTGAAGGTGTAAGGTTATGGCAGAAGCATTGAAAGAACATATCTATATCATCCCTCTCCGCGACGTGAAGCGTGCGCCCCGGTGGAAGCGGGGTAACACCGCGATCAAGGATATCAGGGCATTCCTCGTGCGGCACATGAAGAGCGAGGATGTCAAACTCGATAGAAGCATCAACGAGAAAGTCTGGGAGAACGGCAGCCAGAAGCCCCCCCGAAAGATTCGCGTCCGCGCGATGAAGTTCGAGGACGGGCAGGTTCAGGCCGAGCTCGCTGAGGAGTGAAATGACAGGGACGATCGATCTCACCGGCGATCCACACATCGGTGTGTATGCCCGGGCTTTTGAGGATATAGCGATAGTATATCCCGGAGCACCTGAAGAGTTCACCACAGCCCTTGCACGGGAACTCGATCTCGAGATCGTGAGCACCTTCATCCAGGGAAGCAGGATCATCGGGTCGCTCGTTGCAGGAAACAGTCGGGGCCTGGTCGTCAGCGGCCTTGCCACCGATGAGGAACTGGCGGTCCTGAGCGAGTACCGGGACATATTCCTGCTCGAAGGGCCGATGAACGCTGCCGGCAACGTCATCCTTGCAAACGATCACGTCGCCGCCGTCCATCCCGATATGCCGATCGCCGTCGCTGAAGAGATCGGATCGTTCCTCGCCGTGCCGGTAGTCCGGCTATCGCTTGGGGGTATCAAGACCGTCGGCATGGCCGGGTTCGCGACAAACGAGGGTATCCTTGTCCACCCGCGAACGAACGATACGGAGATAGCGAACCTCGAGCGGGTGATCGATCTCCCGATCGGCCTCGGATCAGTCAACATGGGAAGTGGTCTTGTGGGCACCGGACTCCTTGCAAACAGCAAGGGATATCTCGCAGGATCTGCCACGACCGGGTTCGAACTGGGACGGATAGAAGAAGTCTTTGGGTATTTGGAGTGATATTACCATGGAAATGCAGATGTTTGAAGTTGTAGGCGCATGCAAGATCAACAACGAGTGGAAACCATACCGCAAGGTTATCAGCGCCCCGAACGAGAATCAGGCAAAAGAGAAGATCTTTGCCGATATCGGGAGCAAACACCGCCTGAAGAGAAGTTATATCTCTATCGAATCGGTTAACGTAGTAGCTGGTGAATAACGTGAACCAGGCAGATCCTCGCGAGATACA
>JAAZGM010000240.1 GCA_012511245.1 Methanomicrobiales archaeon
AGGACGGCTGCAAGCGTCATCCCGGTCTCTTCGCTGACTTCACCGGTACTTCTCCCGGTATGTCTCCATTCAATGACGAGTTCTTCTTTCATAATCTACCTCCATTGCTGGCATGGACGAAGCGCCTTCCGACCGCTGTGCCGGATCACATCCTCCGCGGCATGCTCCGCCTGTGCAGGTACATCGCGGCAACGGTAAAGACCAGGGTGAACCCGGCAAGTGCCATGATATCGACCGCCACCGGGAAGTAGTGTTCGCCGGTGAACGAGTACCGCGCCAGGTCCGTGAAGTAGGTGAGCGGTGAACAGGCGGCAAGCAAAAGTCCCCATGCCGGCATCTGGCCCAGGGGAATGAAGACGCCGGATATGAAGACGAGCGGGAACTTCAGGAGGGTCGAGAGCATCATGATGTTCGGGGGCGTGTTCGAGGGGGGGACGGCGAGGAGGATACCGAAGGCCGAGAAGCAGCAGGCGGCGAGGAAGACGGTAAACCCGAGCACGATCCCGTGCAGGAGCGGGAGGCCGAGAACGAGGCCGATGGCGATCGTGACCGTTGTGATCCCGATGCCAAAGAGGACGGATGCGATCATATCCCCGAGGACTATCGCCTCTACGGTGATGGGGCAGGCAGCAAGCCGTTCAAGAGTTCTTGCCTGGCCTTCCCATGGGAAGATCGTGGGCGATACGGCGGTCGCGGTGAAGAAAAGCGTCATTCCGATGAGGCCGGGGAGGAGGAACTCGAGCGGAAGCTGCCGGCCGCCGAGGAAGAAGGCAAAGAAGAGAAAGACCGGCATAAAGACACCGAAGATGAGTACCGGGCCCTTGGAGTAGTAGATCCGGATGTCTTTTCGGGCGATCACCCATGCCCGCCGCACCTGCTCCCGGTATGACGCCGGGTTCATGGCTCCTCCTCCCGGGTCAGACGGAGGAAGACCTCGTCGAGCGAGGGGGCAAGGGTGGTCAGGGTGAGGATAACCGCACCGCAGTCGCTACTGAAGGCAACAAGCGATCGTATGGCCGAGTCCGGGCTTTCTGCCGTTATCTGCCACTTGTCCCCGGTCCGATTCACCCCGGTCACACCATCAAGCCCCGCAAGGGCTCCGGCAGGAACTTCACGGTCGAAACTCACCTCAAGCCGGTGGATGCGGTCGATTGCCGCCTTCAGGCACTCAGGCGCATCGATAGCGACGATCTTTCCGCTCCGGATGATGCCCACGCGGTCGCAGAGCCGGTTCGCCTCCTCCATGTTGTGGGTGGTGAGAAAGATTGTGGTCCCGTCCGCGTTCTGCGTGCGAAGCAGCGAGAGGATCATCTGCGTGCTCTGGACGTCAAGCCCGCTCGTCGGTTCATCGAGAAAGAGGAGGTCAGGTTCGTGGAGGAGCGCCATCGCAAGGATGAGGCGCTGTTTCATGCCCTTTGAATAGCCCTGCACCTTCTGGTCCTTTCGCCCGGAGAGGCCGAGGGTCTCCAGGAGATCACGTGCACGCTGTTCCGCCCCGGCGCGGTCGAGCCCGTAGAGGTCGCCCATCAGCATGAGGTTCTGCCACGCGGTAAGCTCGACATAGGCGTTCGATGTCTCGGGAACGACGCCGAACCGCTGTTTCGCCTGGACGGGCTCTTTCAGGATGTTGTGGCCGAAGATCTTCGCACTCCCGCCGTCCGGCGGGATGACGCCGGTGAGCATCCGCGTGGTGGTGGTCTTCCC
>JAAZGM010000241.1 GCA_012511245.1 Methanomicrobiales archaeon
ATCGAGCGGCTCTACGATATCGACTGCCCGTTCCCCGAGGGCAGCCTCTCGATGCAGGGCTACATCGATGAGTTCCGCGAGGGGCTCGCCGGGCTCGCGGGGAAGGTGCATGGGAAGGGAGAGGCGGCCGCAGATGGAGTTTCCGTGCGGCGGGGGCCGGCGAGGGCTTGAGGAGTTATTCACGCTGATAACGGCAGGTTTTTGTGCCGGGTGAACCCCGGGCGCCGCCGACCGCCGGGCGCGGGGAAATGCGGCCGAACCGGCCGAATGGCGGGGCAATGGAGGTCGCCGGTGGAATTGTATATAAAGAACGCTAATATTATTCGAGAAATATGTCCGCCAGAAAGGAAGTCACCATCGGGATCACCATCAACCTTGAGAACTACGAGAATCTCCGTCTCGAGGTCAGTGGTGAGGCAGAGAGTCAGGAGGGTGTGGACGATCTCATCACGTTCCTTGACGGGATCCTTGCCCGGATCGGGCGCGGCGACCAGGCGACGGCCGAGCGCGTGGATGCATACCGGCGCCGTGTCCTCGCGGCCGGGCCTGCTGTCCCGAAGGCGCCCGATGTGCCCGCCCACCGGGAGGAGGAGAAGGTCTCCCCCCCGTCCGGGTTTATCGAGGCGGTGATTCCCCGGGCGCCGGAGCACCCCGAGCCGCCGCAGGTGCCGAGACCCGCGGTGCAGACTGAGGCGAGACCCGCGGTACAGGCTGAGGCGAAGCCCGCGGTACAGGCTGAGGCGAAGCCCCCGGTACAGGCTGAGGCGAAGCCCGCGGTACAGACTGAGGCGAGACCCGCGGTACAGACTGAGGCGAGACCCGCGGTGCAGGCTGAGGCGAGACCCGCGGTACAGACTGAGGCGAAGCCCGCGGTACAGACTGAGGCGAAGCCCGCGGTGCAGGCTGAGGTGAAGCCCGCGGTGCAGGCTGGGGTGAAGCCCGCGGTACAGGCACCACCGCAGCAGGCGCCGGCTCCGGAGAAGCCCTCCAGCCCCGGGGCGGCGGATATCTGCGAGGCCTGCGGCGCGGAAGTGACGAAATCACAGGCCAAACTCTCTCAGCTCTTTATGAGCAAGACTCTCTGTAAAAAATGCATGGAACAGCCGTAAATGCTGTGAACTTCGTGCGGCGGCGAGATACCAATCTGAAGGGTATAAATACCACCGTACCTGAGGATTGTATAGATGAAGAAGAACCTGCTCATGTGGGACGAGACGCTCTTTCGGGACCCTGAGGTCTTCGAGATCGATCACATCCCCGAGCAGTTCAATCATCGCGACGCCCAGATCCAGGAACTTGCATTCCAGGTCAAACCCGGACTGCGGGGGGCACGGCCGCTCAACACCATCTGCCGGGGCCTCCCGGGGACGGGAAAGACGACGAGCGTGAAGAAGGTCTTTGCCGAGATCGAAGAGGCTACAAAGAAGCTCGTTCCCGTCTACATCAACTGCCAGATCGACAACACCCGGTTCGCCATCTTCTCGCAGATCTACCGCAGGGTCACCGGACACCCCCCGCCGTCGTCGGGCACATCGTTCAAACAGGTCTTTGATGCCATAGCAAAGGTGCTGCAGCGCGAAGAGCAGGTGCTTCTCGTGGCGCTTGACGATGCAAACTACCTCCTCTACGAGAACGAGGTGAACCAGGTGCTCTATCCCCTGTTGCGCTCACACGAGGCGTATCCGGGCGTCAGAACCGGTGTTGTCGCCATCGTCAGCGATATGTCCGTCACCCTGCAGACCGAGGTCGATGCACGGGTGGCGTCGGTCTTCCGCCCGACCGAGATCTACTTCCCCCCCTACTCGGCGGAAGAGATCCACGGCATCCTCGAGGAGCGCGTCATGCAGGGACTCTACCCGAACGTCCTCCGGTCGGACATGCTGGATCTCGTGGTGGAACAGACGATGAAGAGCGGAGACCTCCGTGTCGGTATCGATCTCCTGAAACGTGCTGCCCTGAACGCCGAGAGGGAGGCGCGCCGGGCTGTCGAGCGCGATGACGTCTGCAAGGCGTATGAGGTCTCCCGGTACCTCCACCTCGCGTTCTCGCTCCGGGCACTCAAGGCCGAGGAGCGGGAGGTGCTCGCAAAGATCGCGGATATGTCCACCCGTGACGACCAGGAGATGAACGCCGGCGATGTCTACCGTTTCATTAAAGAACAGGGGGCGGGGGTCAGTTACACCAAATTCTACGAGATGATCCAGAAGTTCGATTCGATGCGGCTCCTGAACCTCCACTACCGCCAGGGCAGGGGGCGAACACGGTTGATCAGCCTCCGCTACGATCCCGGGCGCGTGCAGGAGCACCTGAGGCAGGAGCAATCGATTTGAAAATACTTATCTATCCTCGCACCGTTTATACTCTGATGAGGTTTTCCACATGCTCAGCGTGAATGAACTGGCACTGGATATTTTTGATGAACTCTTTGAATACGCCGAAGAGTTTCAGGCTGTCCCCCACGAGCTGAACAACGGCGCACACATCGTTGACTGTGGCGTCAACACTCCGGGCGGGTACCTGGCAGGAAAGCGGTTCACCGAGATCTGTATGGGCGGGCTCGGCGAGGTCGACATCACCATGGGCAGGATCAGGGATATCCCCATCCCGTTCATTGAGATCAGCACCGATTTCCCATCCATCGCATGCCTCGGCGCTCAGAAAGCCGGCTGGACGATCAACGTCGACAAGTACTTCGCGATGGGGAGCGGCCCCGCGCGGGCACTCTCCCTGAAGCCCAAACACACGTATGAGGTTATCGACTACGAGGACGAGTTCGATTACGCGGTCATCTGCCTTGAGAGCGACCACCTCCCGAGCGCTGCGGTGATGGAGAAGATCGCCGAGGCCTGCAACGTGGATGTGGCGAACACCTGCGCGGTCGTCGCCCCGACCGCCTCGCTTGTCGGTTCGATCCAGGTCGCCGGCCGTTGCGTCGAGACCGCGATCTACAAACTGAACGAGCTCGGGTTCGACACCAAAAAGATCTCCGCGGGTATCGGCCATGCCCCGATCGCGCCTGTCAAGAAGGACAGCACGAGGGCGATGGGCAGCACGAACGACTCGACGATCTACCACGGCAGTATCATGCTGACGATGAACGCTCCGGAGATCAAGGATTATCTGGACCGGATCCCGAGCAACAAGTCCAAGGGATACGGAAAACCGTTCTATGATATCTTCAAGGAAGCCAACTTCGACTTCTACCAGATCGATACCACGCTCTTCTCCCCGGCCGAGGTTGTCATCAACGAGCTCTCCGAGGGGGCTGTCTACCATGTGGGCGCCGTCAACCCCGAGGTGACGCTGAAGTCCTTTGGATTCATCTGAACTCCTTTTTTTTGCGACCGAACCCGCGATGGGCGGGATATGCCGCGCGCGGCAGTCCCGGATTCCGGAGCAGGCAACACGTTTATCCGTCACGGTGCAAAATACTGTAAGGCATCCACGGGGCTTGTGGTTTAGCTGGTTATGACGCCGCCCTTACACGGCGGAGATCCCCGGTTCGAATCCGGGCAGGCCCATTGGAGAACGGCGTAACGTGGTTCATTTTTTCGGGTTCTCTCTCCCGGCGCTCGATCTTTCTGATGCGCACACGGCCGGGTCAAATCGGCGCAGAGGGATGTTTTTATGTCGTTATCGCCCCGCCGGGTGAGACGGTCATCTGTCGGTCCTGGTTGCATACCACCCGGTGGAAAAGGGGAAGACAGATCTGGAGGACGGGGGTGGCGCCTGCCGATACTGTGCATGGTGGGTTTAGATCCCGGCGGCACCCTCCGCCCGCCACCCATACAATCACCGTCACCACCCCGCCCGCCACCCTCCAGCGCCCGGATCCGGCTCTCGAAGTCCTTGTCCCGTGCCTCCATCCGCCGGAGCGCACGGCAGATCCGCTTCACGTCCCGGTTCGTCTCGTAGACGAGTTCTCTCGTGGTCTTCTCATCGGCCACCCTGGCAATCCTCCGGACTACAGGGTGCCCCGGACAAAAAGGCTGGTTGTAAGGGTTATATCTCCGAATCGAAGCCTCACTCTGGCGTTCTGATAGAGTTGGGCTAATCCCCTCCCGGGTATACCCTATAGTTGTCTGTCGGATTCCCGGGAAGATGCGGGTTATCAGGCACAACCAGAACACCGCGAAGGAGAACTACATCAACGACGCAGGCAAGCGCGTCGGGACTGTCTCGCTCCAGTTGCCGACGGTGATGAACAACGCAGCCCTCGAGGCCGCGATGGGCGGCGAGGCCGTCAGGGACCTCCCCGCGGAGACCTGCTGCTGCCAGCTCAAGTGCCACGACCCCTCGGGTGATGACTACTCCGTCACCTTCCGAGAAAGACCGTCCGGATCTCGTCCAGAGAGGACGAAGCGATCTGAAGAATGGGCGGACACCGTCGGTTCGCTGGAGTGAGTGATGGGGGATTCTTCCCCCCTTTCATCAACAGAATGAAAAGGTGATTGGGACAGGAAACCTTGCCGTTTCCGCCGTCCTTTCACTGGATTACTTGACGCTTCCCGTAAGGAGCGTCCGGATTACTTGTTTTATCTGACCTTTCGTATAGAGACGCAGTTGATGACCGCATCTCCGGTCATGATGTAGCGCTTGACGACGGTTCCGAGCACCTCGACCACATCCCCGTTCTGCACGCTTTCCGTCGGCGTGGTGAACATCTTGACCGAAATCTCACCTGTCCGATCGGCGACGAGATACTGAGGCCGGTTGAGGAACTGGAAATAGACCCGTTCGACGACACCCTTTATGCGCACCGGTTCACCGAGCCGATTCAGGTTAATCTCCCGTATCCGGGTGTCCTTTGCTTCCGCTTCATACATCGGCACCAGCGATGCATACTGACTCTGACTCATGTAGTTGAGCGCCATCGGTATGAGAATCAGCATGGCTGCCGCAGGAACCGCCCAGTACAGCGTGTATATCTCCCCGGTCGTGAGGATGTATACAGCGATCAGAACAATAAAAAAGAGGAAGACGGCCATGGTAACGGCCGTCACCCTCACTTTGACATCTCCGATCTGCATCGTGATCAAGGTCTACTTAGATCTACTTAAGGGCTGCAATTTCTTTTCTGAATGCGACCCAGTAGAGGACACCGACGAAGAAGAGACCTCCGACGATGTTACCAAGTGTGACCGGGATGATGTTGTTGGTCCACATGGTAACCCAGTTGAGCGTTCCGACCGACAACGAGGGGTCGATGCCCGTGACGAGGATGCCTGCGGGGATGAAGTACATGTTCGCAACACTGTGTTCGAACCCGGTGGCAACGAAGGCGAAGATCGGGAACCAGATACCGACGATCTTACCTATCGCATCGTCCGCGCATATACCGAGCAGGACACCAAGATTGACGAGCCAGTTACAGCCAATCCCCTTGAGGAAGACCGACCATATGCCCATAGCGCCGAAATAACTCGTCTTTGCGGTTGCTATGCCTACCGCTCTTGCACCAAACGCGGTGACTGTCGCAACACCGGCGGCATCGAAGCTGACAAACGGCCCGTATGCCATGATGTACGCGAATATGAGCGACCCGATCAGGTTGCCGATATATACCCAGAGCCAGAGATTGAGCACACTTGTCCAGCTGACCTTGTGAATGAACGCCGCCATGGGGGCGAGCATCGCATCACCGGTGAAGAGCTCGGCACCGGTCATGATTGTGATGATAAGCCCCACAGGGAAGACAGCACCAAGAATGAGCTGGGAGATACCTGGACTCGCGGCACCGAATCGCAGCGCGACGTCAGATGCCATGATACCGGTCGAACAGACTGTCGCAAGAGCAGCACCCATAGCGATGAATGCTCCGGACAGGACGCCACGCAGAACCATGTTCCATGCTGGCAGTCCGACCTTGTACTTCCCGGCATCACCTGCTTTTGCTACGATAGCAACTGGAGGATGGAATACCATTTTTCATACACCTCTCTAAACGTCCTACCTATACCATCTGGTAATTCGAATGGATAGGTCTAGTTAATCAGTAATTTGAGAGTGCTATTAATAGGTTTCGAAATGATCGCCGTGCACATCGACGATAACCTCAATTCGAGCGTTTATTCCTGCTTTGGGTTAATTCCTGTCAGTAAACTTCAAATATCAATAAATGATGCGCATACTATCACGTGCGCATCCACGCAGGATATATGAGGCTGAATGGGAGTTTATGGGCAGGTGTATATATGTGGGTGCCAGGGTGCCGCGTTTTCCACGCATGTTTGCGCGGAGATACCGGATGTTCGGCAAAATTTCTGGAGATGTATGCGCGTTGCACACTTGCTTCCCGCGAGCATCACAGGACGCAGGGGGAACAATCGGAGATAGGACGCTGAACGGTGCGCGAATCGCCATCTAATCGAGCAAAATACGGCGAAAAAGCGCAAATATCCGAGAGAAAAATGGTGTTGAGCGGGGGCTTGCTGCCGGTCAGCGGAAGAGATCAAAGATCTCGTCGCTCCCGGTGGCGATGAGCCGGTCGCGCTCCGCGCTCTCCTCGACGAGCGCGAGGACCGGCGGGGTCATGTCCTCACCGGGATGGAACCCAAAGAGCCTCTCGAGATCGGTCTGGATGGCGTGGAGGAAGACCGAGTTCGCGATCTCCACCGGGCAGAGTTCCTCGCACTGGCCGCAGTTGACGCAGGAGTCGGAGATGTGCGTGAACCGGATCAGGTGGAACATGAACGGCGGCGGGATGACGCCGGGTTCGACCAGGTAATCCTTCTTTGCGCTGCACTCGATGCAGTAGCAGATTGGGCAGTTCTCGATGCAAGAGTAGCATTTGATGCACCGGCTCGTCTGCTCCCGGATCGTGTTCAGGCGCTCCGTTCCCTCGCCGAGTGCCCCGAAGTAGCGTTCTCGCCACTTATCACCGAGTTTCAGCATGGCGTTCTCGACCTTGCCGCGGATCTCGACCCCTCTGGGGTTTGCGGGTTCGGTGGCGACCGCCCCTGCCTTAACGGCAGCATCGAGAAGGTTTGCGCCCTTCTCGGAGCAGACCTCGACGAACGTGGCGTTGCCGGATTTTTCCCCAATAACCCCCCAGTTCCCGCAGGCGAGATCTGCCTGGCGCGGGATCTTGATCTTGCAGCGGCGGCAGTTCGAGCGGCGGCCGAGCCCCTCGTTCCCGAGGAGGTCCCCCGCCCCCTCCTCGAGCTCATCGATCGATATGGAGGCATGTTCGCCGTCCTTCGTGACGACGATGAACTTTCCTTTGTCGATCTCTTCCTTGACGACATCGTCGGGGTCCAGGCCGAGTTTCTCCCTGACGACCGTCCGCGCCACCTCCGGCCGGATAGTGCCGCCGCAGTTGAGACCGATCATGATGATGTTGTCCAGGTTGACCTGCCCGCGCTTCGCCATCTCATACATCGCCTTGACGTCGCAACCTTTGAGGACGGTTGCGATCCGAATATTCGGGTCGGTCGCGAGGAGGCAGCGCCGCATCTGTTTGGGGAGGAGCAGGGTGCCGCAATGAAGCGAGCCGGCCGTCTGTGCGATCTCGGCGGGGTCGGTGATCAGCGCCGGCATCGCGTCATAGACGTCCGCGCCCTTCCTGACCGCAAAGACCCCGTCGACTATACCGCTCTCAAGAGCGTGGCGCAGCAACGCGGTCACTGCCCCGCCGGTCTCCGCCTTCTCGCGGAGGGTTTCGTCTGTCGTCCATGCATAGAGCAGATCACCACTTCCTGCCATCTCTCACACCTCCTCGATCTTCTCGACCTTCACGGCACATGCCTTGAACTCAGGGATCTTCGCTATGGGGTCAAGCACATTGTGAGTCAGTCTGTTCGCCGGATGCTCCTTGTAGTGGAACGGTATGAACATCACGCCCTTGATGATCTCATCCGTCACCCTCGCGGGGATATCGACCGAGCCCCGCCGGGTGCTCGCCCGGACGACCTCGTTGTCTTTTATCCCGAGCGCTTTTGCGTCCTCGCTGTTGATCTCGATCCAGCCGATCGGCGCCTCCCTCTCAAGGCTCCACGACCGGCGGGTCATGGTGCCGGTATACCATTGCCAGATGACCTGCCCGGTCGTGAGGACGAACGGGTACCCGGCGTCCGGCACCTCGGCGGCGGGTTTCCACTCGACGGGTGAGAAGACGCCAAGCCCGTCGGGCGTGGCGAACGTCTCCCTATGAAGGATCGCCGTTCCCGGGTGCTCCCCGGTCGGGCAGGGCCAGTGCAGGCCGTCCGGATCGAGGCGGGCGTAGGAGATCCCATGGTAGGAGGGCGTGACGGCGCCGATCTCGGTGAAGACCTCTTCGGCGCTCTGGTAAGGAAACTGATTTGCGTAGCCCATCGTTGCCGCGAGTTCGCAGATGATCCGCCAGTCTTCCTTCGCCTCGCCCGGGGGGTCCTGCGCCTTCTTCCAGCGCTGGACGCGCCGCTCGGTGTTGGTCTGGGTGCCGTCCTTCTCCGCGTAGCAGGCAGCGGGGAGCACCACGTCGGCGAGTTCGCCCGTCTCGGTCATGAAGATGTCCTGAACGACCAGGAACTCAAGGTTCCCGAGTGCTGCCTCGACGTGGTTGAGGTCCGGGCCGAAGAGCATCGGGTTCTCGCCCATGATGTACATGGCCTTGATCTCGCCGGGGTTCTCGGCGAGGACGTTGATCGTTTCAGTGATGGTGTAGCCGACCCTGCCATCGGCGATATCGTCGACGCCCCAGGCGTCGATCATCTTCTGTCGCGCCGCCTCGTCGGTGACTTTCTGGTAGCCGGAGTAGACGTCCGGGAGGGCTCCCATATCGCAGGCGCCCTGCATGTTGTTCTGATCACGGAGCGGGTTGACGCCGCCGCCGGGTCTCCCAACGTTGCCGGTGAGCATCATCAGGTTCGCCGTCGATTTGACGTTGTCGACGCCGGTGGTGTGCTGGGTGACGCCCATCGAGTAGATGAGCGCGGCGACGTCGGCGGTTGCTATCCACTCGGCGGCCTGCTTGAGGCTCTCGGCCGGGATGCGGGAGGTCTTCGCGACATTCTCAAGGCTGTAGTCCTCCTTCATGACGACCTCCTTGAGGTCCTCGAAGTCCTTCGTGCGTCTCTTGAGGAACTCTCTGTCCTCCCAACCGTTCCTGATGATCTCCTGCATCAGGCCGTTCAGGACCGCAACATCGGTGCCCGATACGAACGGCATGTAGAGGTCGGCCTGTTGGGCGGTCGGGGTGTAGCGCGGATCGGCCACGATCACCTTCGCGCCGTTCTGCCTCGCACGGACGATGCTCCGCGCGATCAGCGGGTGCTGCTCAAAGGTGTTACTCCCGAGGACGAAGATGCACCTGGAGTCGGCGATATCAAGAATGGAGTTGGTCATCGCCCCCGACCCGAAGACCGCCGCGAGGCCCGCGACGGTGGATGAGTGGCAGAGCCGGGCGCAGTGGTCGATGTTCGGGGTCTTGAGTACCACCCGCGCAAACTTCTGCATCAGATAGTTCTCCTCGTTCGATGTCCGGGCGGAGGAGAGGCAGACCATCTCCGCGGGCTTGTAGGACCCGAACTTCTCCGCGATCAGGCCGTAGGCATCGTCCCAGGTCGCCTCGACGAACGTGCCGTCCTTCTTGATGAGCGGTTTTGTGAGGCGGTCGGGGCTGTTGATGAATTCATGGGCATAGCGTCCCTTTGGGCAGAGTTTCCCCCCGTTTACGGGGGCGCGCTGCCAGTGCCCCACGTCAAAGACCCTGCCGTCCCGGACGACAAGGTTGAACCCGCACCCGGTGCCGCAGTATGGGCATGTCGTCGATATGTACTTGATCTCCATCTTTCTCCCTCTGGTGGGGACTACACACCGCCCGGGTTATATAATAAACGCGGGCACAACCGGGATGTTGATGAGTATCGGTGGGGAGCCCCGTCACAGGGCGGCCTGGACGACCAGCGCCGCCGCAAGCGTGACGAGCCCCGCAACCGAGAGGGGCAGGGTGTAGTTTCGCACGACCGCAGAGAAGTCGTCGCCGGTCGTCCGCTTGAGCAGCCAGAAGAAAGGGTCGCTCACGTAGGAGAACATGAACGCCCCCGCGGAGACCATGAGGACCAGGGCGAGCGGGTTCATCGCCGTGACGGCCGGGATCGTGACGAGTATGGCGCTGGTGACGGCCGCGGTCACGACTCTTGAGCCCTGTGCCGCCTGCACCAGGGCGGCGATGACGAACGGGAGTATGGTTATGGGGAGGTAGCCGGAGGCGAGCGCGGCCACGTCTGCCGGGAATGTGCTTGCGGCGATGACGCCGCCGAGCGCCCCGGCACCGGCGAGATCGAAGATGATGATCCCGGCGTTCTTCGTTCCCTTGTGAAGCGCCCTCTCCCGGACATCGCCCGGGACGGTGGCGAGTGCGGCAACGAGCCCTGCAAGAAGCGCCAGGTTGATGTTTGCGAGAGCATGGAGCGGGGGGACCAGAGACCCGATCGCGAGCATCCCGACGATGACAGCGAACGGCAGCCAGGCACGATGGCTCCGCCCGGCCGCCGGCGTCTCCGCCTCATCCGCCGGGGGGATACGCCGCCGCATGGCGAGGAGGAGGCCGATGAGGAGAAGGAGGGAGAGGGGGAGGGTGATGAGATCGATCCCCCAGGGCTGGCCGGAGGCAAGGTCGAGGGTTGTTATGGTCGAATACACGACGGGGGAGGGGTAGAGGAGCACGTAAGATATCATGCCGGCGACCCCGGCGCAGTAGAGGAGGGTCTTTGATGCCCGCCGGTCGGAGTGCAGGTGCGTGATGATGGGGGCGAGGATGACGAACGACGTGATGCCGCACATCAGCGGGACGGAGAGGAGATAGCCGGCCGTTCCCGCCGTGGCAAGAGGGCGGCGCACCAGTTTCCGGATATCGGCGACGATCCCCTCGATACGGCCGCTCTCGCGGAGAACCTGGGCGATGCCGACTCCGCAGAAGACGACGATCCCGAGGAGGGAGAATATCCGGCCGGCGCCGGTCGTGGCGACGCCGACGATCGTCTCCGCCGGCATGCCGGAGAGGAGACCGAAGAGGATGGATGCCCCTACCAGGGTGAGGAACGGCGGGAGGCGGTACCTGAGCGATGCCACGGTTATTGCCACGAGGATGACGGCAAAGGCGATCAGGGTCTCCATTGGTCTTTTATTGCGGTTTTCAGGATATAATATCTGTGAGTCTCACTTCTGTCCTCTCTCGCGGCGTGCTCCGGCGATCCGGCTCTCTGCGATCTCCCGGTAGTCAGGGTCGATCTCAAAGCCGATGTAGTCCACCCCGAGGGCAAGCGCCGCAAGCGCCGTGCTCCCGATGCCCATGAACGGGTCGAGAACCAGCATCCCGGGCCGGCACCCGTGGAGCCGGATGCACATCTCAGGGAGTTTCTCCGGGAAACTGGTCGGGTGCGGCCGGGATGAGCGGATCGTCCGGTAGGGGATGAACCAGGTGTTCCCCCGGTCACGGAGGTCGCGTTCCGCCGCCTTCCAGCGGCCGATGTTGCTCTTGTCCTGGTAGGGCACGCCGACACCGAGTTTGTCGAGCGCCACGTTGCCGCTCTTCGTGAAGTGGAAGATATGTTCGTGGCACTGGCTCACGTAGCGGGTGCTGTTCACCGGCTGGTAGTGGCCGACGGCGATATCGCCCGTGACCTTCTCATAGTCGCCCACGTCCTCCTTCTCGATCGCTATCGACTTGACCCAGTGGATGACGTTCTGTAGTTCGAAGTGAGGGCGGAACCGCTGGACGACATCGAAGGGGACCCAGGGGTCCCGGGGTTTCCCGCCGATGTTGAGGAAGAACGAACCGTCGTCGGCGAGGACCCGCGCCGCTCCGAGAGCGACCTCGCCCATCCAGTCGAGGTAGTCCTCGCGGGGCTGCTGGTCGTTGTAGGAGTTGTAGTCCTTCCCTATGTTGTAGGGCGGCGACGTGACGATGACGTCGATGATGCCCTCCGGGAGGCGC
>JAAZGM010000038.1 GCA_012511245.1 Methanomicrobiales archaeon
GCGCTGTTCGTGCGTGCCTCCAGTATGGCGATACCCACCTCGGTAAGGGAGGTGCCCTGTGCGACCCGGGCTGCTTCCCGGACGAATCCTTTGATCGTGACGTTCGATTTGGTGTCCATGACCCGCAGAACGTCGGATATGTCGAGATACCCTTTCAGGCGGTTCTTCTCGTCCACGACGTAGACTTCTCGAAAGACGTCGTCCCTGAGGACGCTCCGTGCTTTTGTGATGTAATCGTCGTAATGCAGGGTGGGGATGTCCACCATCAGGTCTTCGGCCACCTTCATAGCAACTGCTCCTCCTCCCGACAGGTGGTGCAGAGCATAAGGTTGTCGACTCTCGAGAGATCATCGGAGATGTTCCCGCACCGGTCGCATACTCCCATGGCGTACTCCTCCTCGCGGTTGATCTCGATGAGGTCAGCAAGGAGCTCGTTCACCTCGGCTGCAACGGTGAGGATATCTCGAACGGTCACGATCCCGATGACCGTCTGGTCTTCGACCACGGGTAGTCTGCGGACACGGTGCTTCACCATCATCGCCGCAGCATCCCCTACCAGTTTCTCAGCACCGATCGTGATCAGCGGTGTGCTCATGATCTCGCTGACGTGGACACTGCTCGGCTTCAAGTCTTTAGCCACGATCTTACAGTTGATATCCTCTTCCGTGACGATCCCGGTGGGCAGGTTGTTCTGCAGTACGATACAGCTGCCGACCTCGTCGCGGCACATGTTCTGCGCTGCCCGGGCTACGGTCTCACCTACATCAACGGTAGTCGGATGACTCTGCATGACTTCCCTGACTGGTATGCGTGTCTCAAAGCGGATGGTGTCGCTATTATTCATCATGGGATTCTCCTGATCGTGTCGCTATGTGTGCCGATTCTTCAGGTGCAAGTCTATCTAGGTTTTGGCAGTATAAAAGCAATTCTCTCAAACCGTGATTGGTGGTTCTCTCCAGAATCTGAGGAATCCGCCGGACGGAACATATAATTATATTTATTCGAGAGTTCCATAACTCACCTAAGTATAGGCAAATCTGCCTACCTTGAGGGAGCGTTAATGAGGTTCTTAGTTCGTACGAAACAGAAGATCTCGGGATTTTTGAGGGTGCTCTTTAAGAAGCGGACCTGTCGTATCGGGATCTATGGACCCCCCAACGCCGGTAAGACTACACTGGCAAATCGGATTGTACGGGATTGGGTCGGCGATGCGGTCGGGCCGGTCAGCGAGGTGCCTCACGAGACCCGCCGTGTGCGGCGTAAGGAGGATATCACCATCACGGGCCAGAACGGCAGCTCGATCACCATCGATATCGTCGATACGCCGGGTGTGACGACGAAGATCGATTACAACGAGTTCGTCGAGTACGGGATCGACAAGGAGGAGGCCGTCAAGCGGGCACGGGAGGCGACCGAGGGTGTTGCCGAGGCGATGCACTGGCTCCGCGAGGATATCGATGGCGTCATCTACATGCTCGACTCCACGCAGGACCCGTTCCAGCAGGTGAACATCATGCTCGTCGGGATCATCGAGAGCCGGAAACTTCCGGTTCTGATCGTTGCAAACAAGAACGATCTCCCCGATGCTTCGGCTGCACGTATCAAGAGTGCGTTTCCCCAGCACCCTGTGATATCGATATCGGGTCTTGAGGGGAACAACGTGGATGAGCTGTATGAACAGATGACGTCATACTTTGGGTGATGGAGATGATACAGGGTGTACAGATAGACCTTATTTCGGCCGAGCGGCTTGACCGGCTCACGGCAATGGAGAAGATCCGCCTGATCCTCGACGATGTTATGGAGGGGAACATCGTTATCCTGGAGAAAGGCCTTGCACCGGACGAACAGAGCAAACTCATCGAGATCACGATGCGCGAGATAGCGCCGGACGGGTTTTCGGGGATCGAGATGGAGACCTATCCCGTCAGGGATTCTTCTGGGGGAATCTTTGGGAAGCTGTTTGGCGGGAAGCGCTCCGAGATGCGGTTGACCGTGATCGGGCCTGCAAACCAGCTCAAGACACTCAAAAAAGAGAAGGATCTCATCAGTGCGTGGGTCTCTTCATCGAGATGAACGGGTGCTGTGGATATGCCTCACAAGTGTACGCAATGCGGTAGAGAGTTCGAGGATGGTTCGACGAAGATACTGAAGGGATGCCCGAGCTGCGGCGGGAAGAAGTTCCTCTACATCCGTGAGGCCGAACGGCACGATGA
>JAAZGM010000242.1 GCA_012511245.1 Methanomicrobiales archaeon
ACGACACGGTCATCGGGCCGCATGCGGTCCTGAAGAGCAACGTCGTCGTCCACTCGGGGACCCGGCTCTGGCCGGAGGTTATCATCCCGGAGGGGACGGTGGTGAAAGAGCACGTCCTGAACGAGGACTACGACACCCGGACGGAAGGATCGTAGGGTCGGGGCATTCCCGGGATCGATCCCGGTCCTCTTTTTTCCCGCAACGTGGCGGCAGAGCGGTCGATCCCGTGCTCCGCCTTAAACCATGCGGCTCAGGACGATGACCTCCGAGCCGTCGACCCCGTGGGCCGTGACCACGACGTTCACCGGCGTGCCGTCGTTTGAGATGCCAGCCCCCGTCCAGACGGCCTCTGCTCCTTTGGCGGCAAAAAGCCCCCCGGGCGGGTCGACCGTTGCGGCAAAACCGCTTGCGGCGCACGCGGAAGCGTTCGAGACATCGATTCCGTTCATGAAGATCGAGAACGCCAGATCGGGGTCGAGCACGGAAGCGGGAGGCGCTTCCTCGACGGTGACGACGATGGTGTCGGGCGCGGTGCGCTCGGCGGAGACGGTCGTCATGGTCATCGCCGTTCCGGGGTTCACGTCGATCATCCCCGCACCGAGCATCGCATGGGCGGCGAGCGGGGGGAGAACCGCGACGATGAGGATGAGGGCAGCCGTGGAGCAGAGGAGCAGCCGCGATGCCGCGGCACCCTCGTCCGGCCCGGCCGCTCTCTCCCGGAAGTGCGAGGCGACGAAGGCCCCGAGGGCGGCGAGGGCCGCCGTGAAGAGCCCCATGGCAAGGAGGGAGAGGGCGTGGTTTGCGAGGGTAGAGCAGATTGCAGAGAGGAGATCCCCGGGTCCGGCAGAGTTCCCGCGGCCGAAGACCAATATGATCCTGAAATGGAGTTCATTGACCAAAAACGCGACAAATCCGGCGATCCCGCCCGCAAGGACGGCCGCATCCCTCCTCCCTTCTCCCTCCCGCGAGATGGCGGCCGGGAGCGTCCCGGCGAGGAAGAGGGAGAGGATGCCGAGCACCAGGTTCTGGTACGTGCCGACGGCACCGAAGAGTCCGTGGTTGTAGCAGGCGATGCCGCCCCAGCACCATGCATGGGCGTGGGTCAGGAGCGCCAGCAGTCCGCCGGCGACGAGGCCGGCGAGGAACGAGGCGGGCAGGAGGCGTCTGAGATCTTGCAGGGTCGTATGTTCTTCGGGCGGCATGATTCACACTGAACGACTGTTGCCGATAACCATCTTACCTCTTCCGGAATCCATTCGCGGGCAATACCGGCGATTCAACCCCTCCGCCCCGCCTTCTCCTTTCTTCCAGTTCTCTCCGGGCACCCGTAACGAGGAGAGCAGCGGAGCATCCGATGAGGAGAGGCGCAAGGAGGAGGACGCCGGCAAACCGGATCATCTCGGAGATGTAGAGGAACGGTTTCGCCTCCGGCATCCGGCTCAACTGCACTCTCTCGTCGAGCCCCTCGCCGGGTGCCCGGATGGCCGACGGGGAGAGCTGTTTTGCGATCAGCGCCTTGAGAGACCTGTCCGGGTCGGGGCTCATGTTCTCTCCGTACGTCCCGTAGTAGACGATGAAGAAGTCGTTGCTCCGCCCGTCGTCGAACGGCCTCTCGTAGGTAAGGACATACCCTCTCGCGGTCTCGTTTACGAAGAGCCAGGCGGGGTAGCCCCGCTCCGCATCGGAGCGTTCGAACCCGGCGGCAAGGAGGTGGTCGCCGAGATCGAGCGTCGTCTCGGATACTTCGCCTGAGGCGGTCAGCGATTCGAATAACGTCCTCTTCTCGCTTAGAAACGTCCGTTCGTTCTGGTACCATCGTTGCTCGACGAGATACCGCTCCGCTGTGCCCTCCCGATTGTACACCCTGCGGGCGGCTGTTCCGGAGAGCGGGGGGGCAAGGGAGCGGTAGTCTCCCTCGCCGCTGAGATAGTTGCCTTCGATCGTGGGGACGGTGGATCGCGGGTATTCGAGATCCCCGGGCCCCTGAGGAACAAACCAGTCCCTCTTCAGCCAGGGGCCGGGATAGTCGTGGCCTATAACAAACAGCCCGGGTTCGAGGTATCCCGGGGCGAACCAGGCGAGGAGGAGGCAGAGGAAAAACAGCCCGAAGATCCGGGCTTGCCGGGGCGGATTGCCGTCCTCCTTCATGATATGGCGGACGACCAGGGGGGTGGAGAGCACCGCCGACCCGGCGACCCCGAGGCAGAGGACGGAGAGGGTCGAGAGGGAGAGGGAGAGCCAGGGGATGAGAGACGGAACGGAATCGATCCTGAAGATCGCCGCCATCAGAATGGGAAAGAGGAGGGTGCCGATCACCGCTGCGGCGGCGTACGGCCGCTTCATCGGGATGTATCGGTCGATGAGGAGGATGGGCGCGATCGTTGCGAGGGAGAGAAGGGCGATGCCGAAAAGAGAGATGACGGCGCTCATCAGGACGTCGACGGCGGGCGATAGGCCGAAGTAATCCCACCCGGGAGCGTACAACGGCAGTTCCATCTGCATCGAGCCCCCGAGATAGGCGGGGATCAGGTAGAGCAGGAAGAGGGCGACGGCAAGGGCGAGTACCCGCACGCCCGGCCGGCTCGCCTTCTTCACCAGCATGAAGAGGAGTGCCGCGGAGCACCCGAAGAGGGCGGCGGCGATCAGGTATACGCCGCCGTATTCGAAGATGATGAGCGGGTAGGTGTTCCCTCTGCCGAAGAGTTCCGGCGCGAGGAAGCCCGGGAAGAACCAGACGAGCGATATGCAGAGCAGGTAGAGTCCGGCGATCGCCGCGGGGTGCGGCTGCTCCCGGTCTTCCGTCCGGCGGGCGATGGTCTCTCGCACTCCTTTCATGCCAAAACCCCGGACGAATCCGTTTTTTGTCTCGATCTCATGTCTCTCCCCTATCTGCTGTTGAAAGAGCCATGGTCGGTGCTGTGATTACAACAGCCGTTTCGAGTGCATTTGAGGTAAATCGGGGTCTTTCAGATCCCGGAACGATGTGTGGCCTTTCCCGATGGTCCGAGATTTACCTTGGCGCTCGATAAGCGTTCCGATATGGTTGAGCAGGGTTGTAAAAGACATCCGGTGATTCCGGACATATCCGATGCATTCGGGCAAAGGCTGCGCGGGACGGCTATGGCAACCGGACAATACAACTCCGTCTGGCGACTTCAAGCGGGATCAGCAGCACCCGGGCACCGGGATTCACGAAGAGCGCGTGAGATTCCAGTATTTTCCCTACGATAACTTCACGCGAAGACCGCGAAGGGGAGTCGATGGGTTGGCTTTTAGAGGGGGTCTCAATCAATTGAGCGAAGTACTGGGGACGTATGGCGAGGGAAACCACGGTACTAGCCACACAGGACCGCAACCGAAAAACCCGGGGCTGCTCCCGATGGAAAAAAGTTTGTTCACCCGTGCCGCACGAGCCGGTGCGTCAGCGCGACGAGGGGGTGGCGGGCGTAGTCGAGCACCTTGATATCGTCGAGCGTATTCAGGTTGAGCGTCCGTGCAGTCCGCTCCATCCCGAGTTCGATGTTCTCCCTGACCTCGATGATGTAGGCGTCGAGGTTCGTGATCCCGAGCCGCTTTGCCGCGATCGCCCGGTGGTGGCCGTCGACCAGGATCCAGCGCCCCGGCCGCCTGACCACGATCAGGGGTTCGGCAAGCCCCTTCTTGATCTCGTACATCCTTCCTTCGAGTTCGTCCTCGTAGATCTTCGACTGGGTTGGGAGGAGGTCGTTGATCGGGACGGACCCCCTCCGCAGCGCCGGTTCGACCCCGTAGAGTTTCTTCAGGGTCTCGATGAACTTGAAGACCTTCTCCGGTGAGACGTGCTCGATCTGCGATCTGATGACGTCGGCGTTCGACATGATCCCGATGAGTTCGTTCTTCTCGTTGAGAACGGGAAGTTTCTGGATACCGGAGCGGAAGATGACGCGGGCAGCGTCGTTCACGCTCATATCAGGGTCGGCGACGATGAGGTGGCGGGACATCACCTGCTCCACCGGCGTCGATGGATGGGCGAAGAGGAGATCCCGTGCTGATATGTAGCCCACCACCTCTTTTGAGTTCTCCACGACCGGAAAACCATCGTGACGCGTCTTTTTTATAGCCTCGATGACATCCCTGACCGTCCCGTGGGCGTTAACGGTGACGACGTCGTAGGTCATGTAATCTTTGACCTTCTTCCTATCCATCATGATTATGTTACTCTGGTTTGAGATGAAATGTTCGGTCGAACCAGATAACACCCCGGAAAAAAGATTATTCAATGGGGATCGCAGTCCCGGTATCGATCGGCGTTTTCTTCAGCCGGACCTCGAGAACCCCGTTCTTGAACGATGCTCCGGCATTATCCTCAGTTACCTCAACGGGGAGCATGACCGTCCGGTTCATCTCACCGTATATGCGTTCCCGCATGAAGAAGTCGCGGCTCTCCTCCCCGGTCTCTTCCGTCCGCCTGCTGGTTATCTCCAGGTGCCGGGGATCGAGGAGCCGGACAGAGACATTCTCTTTCTCGACACCAGGCAGATCGGCGACGACGATCACCTCACCCTCATGGTCGCAGACATCCACACGGAAGTCGCGGATCGCAGGAACAACCCTTTCCCTGACCTCCTCTCCCCGTGCGCCGATTCCACCGATCACGGACTGGAACCTGTTCTCCATCTCAGCCATAAGGTCATCGAAATCCTGCCATATCGAGCGATATGGTCCTCGGTCTATCCTTGCCATGGTAATCACTCCAGATGCTTCCGGATACCCCGTGATGATCGGGGGATCCGGGCTAACGTTAAGGTAGTGCTTTGAATATATATAATTTATTGCCAAACCCTTCACCCACACCAGCGCATACACCCCTATCCTGCAGGCAGGTGCGGATGCCATGACTGCGGTTGCCGTTGCAACCGTCGCAGGGGGCTGGTTGCCGCCATATCTCTGGAGGAGGGCGGTTGAGCCCCCTGATGGCGAGTTCGTCATCGCGGATACCGTTCACGACAAAAACCGGTATAAACCGCGGAACACCGGCAACACACCGGAACCATCATCCCCACGGAATAATATCATTTTATGTCACCAAACGGTGATTGTACTCGTGATGAAAAAGACAAAACAGAAGAACTCGAAGGACGAGACATCCCCGTGGATGAAATGGGCGTACGTGGGCATCGCCCTGCTCGTGGCGGTCGCCATGGTAGGCACCTATCTCGCCCCGATCTTTGCTGAGAAACCGACCGCCCAGGTCGGAGGAAGCGCGGTTATCGGCTACACCATCTTCGGCGATGACGGGCGCCCTCTCATCACGACCGACCAGAACCTCCTTGAGAGCGAATACAAGAAAGGAAACGTCGTCCTCCTGACCCAGCGTCTGGAGATGCCTGTGGGCGGACAGGTATCGAGCGAGAATATCGCCCCCATCCCTGTTCTATACCCGGAGATCAGCGGCTTCTCGGGTTTCGGCCTGCTCGGTTTTGAGACCAACGCGATCTCAGTCGGGCTCGTCGGGATGCGGCAGGGCGAGACGAAACTGATCAGTTTCTCGTACGGGGAGAATAACCTCGTCATGAACCTGAGCGAAGAAGATGCCACCGGAATCGGCCTCAACTTCACAGAGACAACGGTCGGCGATCTGATCCCGCTCGGGCTGACGACATCGCCGGATATCACCCTGGGTGGCGAGAAGAACAGCTCTCCTGCGCTGCGCCTGGGCAAGGTCATCGCAAAGGATCCTGACACGATGACCATCATACACCGCTACGGCAGTGCCCGGGTCACGCTTGACACCATAACCGGGTGACAGCAGGCGGCCCCCCACAAATTTTTATAATCTCCCGGCGACCTCACGTACATGGTGGTAAAGGTGATCAATTTCTACCAGGAAGGGTGCATGGCATGCGAGGAGCAGACCCCGATCCTTCGTGAGGCAGAAAAGGAACTCGATATCAAGATAGAGGAGATCGATGCCGTGAAGAACCCCGAATACATCAAGAAGTATACCCTCCGGGTGACGCCGACGACGATTGTTCTCGATGACGATGATGTCAGGGAGCGGATGGAAGGACTCGTCCACCGTGAAGACCTCAAAGTCGCTATCCAGCGTCACCTCCCTGAACCCCTGACCCGGTGAGGGGAGGGGAAAGGTCACCGCTGCGGGTAACCGCGCTCAAGGTAGCCGTATATCCGCTTTATCCTGCGGGCAAACGTCTTCCACCCTTCTTTTCGTATGACCGGGCCGTCACGGAGTTTGATGTGCGAGATCCGGATCCGCCGACCGCCGAAGGTGTAGGTCTCCCCGACGATGAACTCGTCCTCGCCCTCGGCGGTCTGGTAGAGCGGGATGGTCGTGCGCCCGGAATGAATCGATGCCTTCACCACGACCTGCTCGATCCCCCGCGTCCAGAGGGTCGTCACCTCACGGGCATCCGCCCGGCGGACCCGTTTTGCTCCGACCTCGATGCCGGTGACCTCGACTCCAAAGACCTCGTCACCACACTCTGCGACGATCCGGTTGCCGAGGGATATGATCTCGTCGTCGAGCATCTCGACGCTGCAGGCCATCGACTCGGTCTCATGGCTTACGATGGTCTTGATGGTGAGGATCTCGGGCTCGGGCGGCCTCGGTATCCGGTGAACCTGACCGCACTCACTACACTGCACCACCAGTTCGGCGGCTTCCCGGAGAATCTGGTGTTCGCACTCCTCTTTACAGACGGGGCAAACGATGCTTATCATTCATTAGCAATAGCGTCACTCTCCTAATTAAGGATGAAGGCGCAGGATATCGTGCGGGCGCGTGGGCACCCGCTGATCAGGGGAACCCATCGGACAACGTTTGAGGTGACAAAAGACGAGACACTGACCGAGACAGGGGACTGCATCATCGGGATCGGGGCTGATAAGGGTGCCGCCGATCTCGATCCCGTCCTCAGAGCGCTGCTCCAGAATGACCGGGCGGTGCTCACGGCCCGTCTTACTGCGGGGGGCGAGATCGTCACGGTGACGTCGCGGGGCAGCGCAGCACTCACCCTCGACCACCCTGCCGACCTCGTCTGGCGGCGGAGCGATTTCGTCTCCGACCGGACGGTGGGCATCCGTTCAGATCGCACCGCAGCAACCCTTCCCCGGGGGTTCATCGAGGCGCTCCGGCGCGGGGAGGAACTGGTCGTCGAACTCGAGGCGGAGGTGCCGGAGGACGACGGGTAACAGGGCGCTTGAGCTCCTGAAAGCGTTCCGGGGGTGAAGGGGCTATAGGTATTCGGGATAGGTCGGGATGGGGGTTCCGAAGGGAGGATAGTATGCAATAGAGGCAGGGGAACGAATCCTCTCATCAAGCCCGCCTCGCAAGGCCCACCCTCTCTTTTCACTGAAAATCGCAAAGCACCCGCAATCTCCAGCGCCCCCGGCCTGCCGTTCGGAAAAACTGCATCCCTCTCCCCTATGCCAACGGAGATAGTTTTATGCACCTAAAGCGCGGGAGACGGGTGGGATATGCAACCGTTCACCCCGGCTATCGAGGAACTCCTCAAGGGTCTTGAAGACCTCGGCCACCTCCTCTACCCGTTCGGGGTTGGTGGGGATGCGGCTCCTGCGGGAAGCCTGCTTCAGGCTAAACCCGATCCTGCCTGGCTCCCCAATTGGATCAACGCGCTGATCGCCGGCATCCGGAGCATCGATGCCGCACACCGGCGATGCCGCGACCGGTTCCTCCACCTCCCGGCACCCTGCCTCTGCACCGATACAGGCGGCATCATCCTTGAGGTGAACCGGGCGGCATCCCTCCTGCTCGGCGCCGCGCCCGACCACCTGAAGGGCTCGTCGCTCGATGTATATCTTCTGCCGGAGGAGATCCCGGCACTCCGTTCAACCATTGCAGCGCTCAACCGGGGAGAGGAGCCGCCGACACAGGAGTTCCGGATCGTCCGCGCCGACGGCAGCATCGTTCCGGGATCCGCAGCTGCTGCGGCCACGTACGGGCATGATAACGATGTGACGGAGTTACTCTGGACATTTTGCGACAGTTCAAAGAAGAAGCAGATCGAGGAGAACCTCCAGGAGAGCGAGGAACGCTACCGGGAACTGACCGAGAACATCAGCGACGCGTTCCTCGCCCTTGACCGGGAGGGCCGCATCCTATCCTGGAACCGGGCGGCCGCCCGCCTCTCGGGCTGCCCGGTGGGGGAGGCGGTCGGGAGGAACATCTACGACCTCTTCCCGGAACTCCGGAGCAGCGAGGTCATCGGGTTCTTCCACGAGATCGTGGAGACCGGCAAACCGGGCGTGAACGAGTGCAGGTTCTACCTCCATGAACAGGAGCACGCATTCGAGGTGCGGGCTGTCTCCACCCGTGCGGGCATCTCCATCTACATCCGCGACATCACGGAACGGCGCAAAGCCGAGTCCGCCCTCCAGGAGAGCGAGGAGCGGTGCCGGGCGGTCATAGAGAGTCAGACCGAGTTGATCTGCCGTCGTCTCCCCGACAGCACGATCACGTTTGCAAACGACGCCTACTGCCGTTACATCGGCATCCCCTGCATAGGTCTCATCGGGCGGCGATATGCCCTCACCATCCCGGCCGACGACCAGGCACGTGTCCAGGAGAGCCTCACCTCCCTCACCCCAGATCACCCGGTATCGACGGTCGAACACCGGGTGATCATGCCGGACGGCAGGGTCCGGTGGCAGCAATGGACGACCACGGCGTTCTTCGGCGAAGAAGGCACCCTCATCGAGTACCAATCCGTCGGCCGGGACATCACCGATGCGCGGATGGCCAGAGAGGCGCTGCTCCTTGCGAACCGGAAGCTCAACCTGCTCTTCGACGTGACCCGGCACGACATCTTGAACCTGCTCAACGTGCTCACGGGCTACCTCGCCCTCTCCCGGGAGGAGACGGACGAACCCGGGTTGCAGGAGTATTTCGAGAAGGAGGAGGAGGCCGTCCGGGGTATCCAGCGTTACATGGCCTTCACCGCGGAGTACCGGGATATCGGTGTCGCCGCCCCTGCCTGGCAGGATATCCAGCAGATCGTCTGCGAAGCGGCGGCGGGACTCGATCCCGGGGAAGTCACCATCGAAGTACGGACGGGCGATCAGGAGGTCTACGCCGACCCACTCATCGTCAGGGTCTTCACAAACCTCATCGATAACTCGCTCCGGCACGGCGAGCGGGTCACCCGGATACAGATCTATCCTGATGAGTCGGATAGTGGGCTCAACGTCATCTACGAGGACGATGGCATCGGCATCCCGTATGATTCAAAAGAGAACATCTTCAAGCGTGGGTTCGGGCGGCAGACCGGGTTCGGGCTCTTCCTCGCCCGCGAGATCCTCTCCATCACCGATCTCTCCATACAGGAGACCGGCAAGCCCGGAACGGGCGCACGATTCGAGATCGGCATCCCGCCGGGGTTCTACCGCTTCACCGGTCGCGGCCAAGCTCCGTGAGTTTCATCTCGGCCGCGCCGAGGAGATCCTCGCACTGTTTGACGAGGATCGCACCCCGCTCGTATATGGCGATGCTCTCCTCAAGGCTTGCCTCGCCGTCCTCAAGTTTTCGGACGATTCCCCGCAGTTCTTCCAGTTTCTCTTCAAATGTCTCTGTCATACGTTATCTCCTCCACGACGGCGCTCGCCCGGCCGTCCACCATCCTTATCGTCACGCGCTCGCCCGGCATGAGGCTCGCAGCATCCTTCACGACCCCACTGCCCGTCTCGACGATGCAGTATCCTCGCCCCAGGATTGCAAGCGGGTTATGCCCGAGAAGGCTTGCGCGGACTTCAGCAAGGGCGGTTCTCTCCCGCTGCACCCGGGCCGCCGCCGCCCGCCTGAGCAGTTCCTCGTGCTCGGCGAGGCGCTGCATCCGCTCGTTGATCCGGCGCGAGAGCCGCCGGGGGTGCATCCGCTCCCGGAGATCCTCGACCTCATCCGCCGCGGCGGAGAGGCGGTGGAGGAGGTGCAGGCGCATCCTCTCCTCGCACCCGGCAACCTCCCTGAGGATCTCCCGGCGTTCCGGCACCGCCCGTTCGGCCGCCGCGGACGGTGTCGGCGCCCGGACATCCGCCGCAAAATCGCAGAGGGCGGTATCCACCTCGTGCCCGACAGCGCTGATCACCGGCGTCCTGCACGCCGCAACCGCCCGCACGACGTCGGGGTGGTTGAAGGCGAAGAGGTCCTCAAAACTCCCTCCGCCGCGCCCGACGATGATCACATCCACAAGCCCGTCGATCCGCCGGACTGCCTCCGCGATCTCCGTATGCGCCCCCTCGCCCTGGACGGCCGTCGGGGAGAGGATCACCTCCGCCGGATATCGCCGGGATATGACCGAGAGGATATCCTTGAGCGCCGCGCCCGTCGGCGATGTGACCACGCCGATCCGTTTCGGGTAGAGAGGAAGAGGGCGCCTCCGCCCCGGGTCGAAGAGCCCCTCGGCGTCGAGTTCCTGCTTCCAGCGCTCGACCATGAGGTGGCGCTCCCCCGCGCCCGCCGGATGGAGCTCCCTGACGATCAGCTGATACCTCCCCTGCGGCTCGTAGACCTCCACCGTCCCGAAGGCAAGGACATCCATCCCGTCTCCTGGTGCAAACCCGAGTTCCGCCGCGTAGGAACGCCACATCGCACAGTTGATCAGGGCAGAATCCCGCCCATTTCCCTCCGAGAGCGAGAAGTAGCGGTGGCCGGAGGCCTGGCGCTTGTAGTTAGTCACCTCCCCTCGCACCCAGATCCCGTGCAGGCGCTCGTCGTCGAGGAGGTCGCGTATGAGTCCTGAGACCTCCGAGACCGCGAGCACCGGGGTGCCGAACCGCACCGGGCTGGTGGCATGACCGCCTGACATCATCACAATTTATTAGACCCATGATTTATATCAAGTAATGTTATGGGTCGTTTTGCCGCCTCGACGATGTTCTTCCACGAGTACCCGTGCGATCATATCTTCGACTACATCACCGAATCCGGCCTTACCAGCCTTGAGTTCTGGGTCGAGACGCCGCACTTCTGGCTCAGGGGCTGCCCCGAGAACGAACTCTCCGGCTGCATCGCCGCTCACCCCGAACTCGCGCCGATCACCGTCCACGCCCCGACGCTGGACCTGAACCCCTGCTCCATCAACCCCCGGGTCGCCGCGATATCGGTCGAGTATACCCTTGAAGCCATCCGGATGGCCGACCGAATGGGCGCCGCCGTGGTCACGGTCCACCCCGGGAAGAGAACGGCGAAACGGCAGCCGAGCGCCTATGACTACCAGCGGTTCGAGGAATACGTCGCACGGCTCCGGGAGACGGCGGCGGAGACGAAGGTGAAGATCGCGATCGAGAACCTGGAGCCCCGGATCAACGCCCTCCTCTACACGGCGGAGGATGCGGCCGAGGTGCTCGACCGGGAGCCCTGGCTCTGGTTCACGCTCGATATGGGGCACGCCATGATGGCGTCCTGCGACGAGGTGCTCCGGTTCATCGACCTCTGCGGAGACCGGATAGTGAACGTCCATGTCAGCGCTCTCGGGGCCGACGGGCGCCCTCACCATCCCATCCACGGCGATCGAGACGCGGGGCGGGTGCTCACGGAACTCGCCGATAGGGGGTATGACGGCTATCTCACCCTGGAACTCGATGACCTGATCTATCCAGGATCACTCTCGTCCGAAGAGAAGGTCACAATACTCGCGCGTGAGTCCAGGATGCTTGAACGGATATTCTCCTGACGGCGCTGGGTTTATAATCTCAGGCCACAACATAATTCATATAACCCCAATCATTAAATGACGCACTATGCAGCCGCTGAACGCGGCGTGGAGTAAATGGTAATCGTAGACCTTGTCACCATAGAGATC